>JAILGV010000032.1 GCA_024696355.1 Solobacterium sp. | reverse complement strand
TGCTGAATTATTACAGACAATTTGAAAAAACAAATATAGCGGATACTTGTGAAATATCTGTAAGAGAAGTTGTGGATTACGGTGAGACAGGGTTACATCACTTCAGAACAATTGATGAGATGCTGGAAGATCTAAATTTTTTTACCAATCCAAGTCTGACAGATTACGGCATGATACTGACTTTTAAACATGATGATCGAGAATTTTATGGAAGCATCAAATCTCGTATGGGCAGTAATTCTTTTGTGATTGAGTGCGGTAATGCTCCAGAAGTAATGGAGATCATCGAATCGTGCCTAAGCATGAAAAAAGGCAGATGATTTAGAAAATCAGCGCGGGAAACCCCAAGAGCTTTAGCCTTGGGATGAAAGCGCGTTACAGATAGATAACGGCATAGATATATGATATAATATCTATGGATATGAAAAGCGAATACCGATCCACAGAAACCACTGTCTACTGCTGCAGATACCACGTCATCTTCTGCCCGAAATACAGGCGAAAGGTGCTTCGCGAACCGATCGCACAGAGATTCAAGGAGATCGTTCTGTCAATGCAGGAGGAACAGAACTTTTATGTACTTGAAATGGAAGTCATGCCGGATCATGTCCACCTCCTGCTGGATGTCGACCCTACGATCGGGATCAATATTCTGGTATCCCGCATCAAGGGTAAAACTGCACATATTCTGAACCGGGAATTTCCTGAACTGGAACGTAAACTGCCTACTCTGTGGACCAGAAGTAAGTTTATCGCCACTGTTGGAAGTGTGTCCCTTGACGTTGTCAAAAAATATATCGAAGACCAGAAAACAAATGAGTCAAGAAGAAAAAAATAACAATATCCGAAACACCATGAGATCCACGAAAGCACGGCATTCTCAGATGGATTGCCGTGTTTTTGAGGTGAAAGTGGTATCTTCCAAGATGTCTAAGGCTCAGAAGGAACAAGTCAATCAATATTTCCGTGAAGCGAAGTGGCGCCGTAATTCCATCGTCGCAGATCTGGAAAGTGCGGACCGCAACGGGAAAACTGCGGTCGTAAAGATCGGGGAAACATTTGAAGAGCGTCCTCTTGAACTCCTTGGATCCCAGGTTCGCCAGGATATCTATGACATGGTGAAAAGTGAGATCAGAGGTCTCCATACAAAAAAGGGAAAGGGAGAGAAGGTCGGTGCCCTGAGTTTTAAGTCTTACTGCAATTCCATTCCACTGCGGCAGTATGGAGTCACTTACAGGATCGACTTTTCCCGGAACCGTATCAAGATCCAGAACATCCGTAAGGACTTTTATGTTCGGGGATTGAAGCAGATCCCGGATATCGCAGAGATCACAAATGCGAGATTCATCCGTAAACCGGATGGACTGTACTTCCACATCACCTGTTTTGTGCTGAAAGAGGATCGGGTCAAGACAGATAAAGAATGTGGAATAGATTTCGGGATCGAACATAATCTGACACTGTCAGACGGGACCTTGTTTGACATCAATGTCTCTGAAAGCAAACGTTCCAAAATGGCGTCTGTCCGGGTAAACAGATCCCTGCGGAAAAACAACGGAAAAAGATCCTGCAATCATTACAGACGGATAAAGAGACTTCAGATCGCATATCAGAAGGATAAAAACAGACGTACGGATCTGGCAAACAAGATCGTTCACGATATCCTGACCGTCTATGATTTCATAGCGATCCAGGATGAGATGATACACAACTGGCATTCCGGGTTATTTGGAAAACAGGTTCAGCATTCCGCAATGGGCTATATCAAAGCGAAGTTGAGGAACAACTTCAGAGTCCATGTGGTAGAACGCAGTTTTCCAAGTACACAGATATGTCCGGTATGCGGATGTCTGACGAAGCATCCGCTCTCAGAACGTGAGTATAACTGCATACACTGCGGATATCATCACGAATCAAGAGATATAAAAAGTGCCCAATCCATCTTGGAGGAAGCACTTCGTCAAGTCTCTATGGAACGTAGAGCTCAGAGTCTTGTGGAGAATAGTTCCGCTGTACCTGTGTCTTCGGACGCAGAGTATAAGAACTCATCGATGAAGCAAGAAGCCCAAGTGCTTTAGCCTTGGGTAGTTCACACGGCCCATAATTGCATTATCAGGCAGGAGAAATAATTATGAATAAAGAAGAACTGATTCAGATCGCCCGCGAAGCAAGGGAAAATGCCTATTGTCCGTATTCGAAGTTCATGGTCGGAGCAGCAGTCCTCGGAGAAAACGGGAAGGTTTACAGGGGGTGCAATATTGAAAATGCCTCCTATGGCGCAACGGTCTGTGCCGAAAGAACGGCCATCTTTTCGATGGTTGCCGATGGATGCAGGAAATTCAAAGCACTGGCAGTTGTCGGTTCACAGAAAGAGGACGGAGCGCCGTGCATGTTGTGCAGACAGGTCATGACAGAGTTCTGTGCCGATTTTGATGTGCCGGTTTATGTCGGAGGCCCTTCGGAAATATATGAGCATACGATCAGGGAAATCTGTCCGCTTCCGTTTGTGAGCTTCAATCCGAGCAAAGATTATCATTAAAAACAATGCGCTAAATCACAGATGTGAACTGCAGGACTGAAGCACCCGGGGATAACGCAGCCAAAAATCTGAAGAGAGTTCAGATTATTTGTGTGCAGAAAATTGAGGAGAGTATTATGTGTGATAAAAAGAAACTCCAGCAGGAAATCGAAACCATCATGAATGACCGCAGACTCACCTACTGGCAGAGAACTGATGCTTTGGCAAAATATGCAGAAAATCTTCTGGATTATCCGGAAGGAACACCCGAAGAATTCTATCAGCTGATGGAAAGCCGTGAAATCAATGATCTGGGAGAAGGACACGGCCCGAGATCGCCGCGCTATATTCTTCCTGACTACAAGAAGTTTCTGAAGGAAGGCTCGGAGTTCCTGAGACTCTCTGCCCCGAAGAATCTGGCGGAAGCAGTTAATGCACTGCTGATCTTCTATCATAATGCCCATTCCGTTGACCGCTTTCCGGTCTTTCTGGGCAGACTGGATGATCTGCTTGAGGAATTTGTTGTCAGGGAAGACTATGAAGCAGCAAAGCAGACTCTGCGGCTGTTCCTTATCAGCATTGACCGTACGATGTCCGACAGCTTCGTACAGGCTAATATCGGACCGGAGGAATCGGTCACCGGCAATATTCTGCTGGAGCTAATGCCGGAACTGCAGAATATTACTCCGAATATGACACTGCGCTATGATCCGGAAACAACACCGGACGGATTTGCCAAAAAAGCTCTGGACTGCGCTTTAAGGTGCGCCAATCCGGCTTTCGGCCTGGACAGCTTCTATAAGGAAAGAGTCGGAGAAAACTACGGGATTGCGTCCTGCTATAACGGACTTCTGATCGGAGGAGGCGCCTATACTTTGTGCAGACTGAGACTCGGAACCATTTCCGAGAACAGTAAAAACTCTGAAGATTTCTTCAGCCGCAGACTGCCTCTGTGCATTGATACGCAGCTGAAGTTCATGGATGCCAAAATCAGGAATGTGGTGGAAAACCGTGCGTTCTTTGATTCGGACTGGATGGTGAAGGAAGGCTTTGTGCAGTCTGACAGGTTTGTCGGTCTGTTCGGCTTCGTCGGTTTATGTGAGTGCGTAAATAACCTGATGAAAAAAGACGGCAGGGAAGGCCGTATGGGACATGATGCAGAGGCGGATGCACTGGGTGTCAGAATTCTGGAAACGCTTGAGAAAGCCGTTAACGAACATTACTGTCCGTATTCATACAATCACCGGTTTGTCATGCATTCCCAGGTAGGCGCCGCAGATGATGAAGGCAACTCTGCCGGAACCAGGATTGCATACGGCGATGAGCCGGAACTGTATGAACATCTCAGGAACTGCGGTTTGTATCATCACTTCTGCCCGTCCGGCATCGGCGATATCTTCCCGTTTGATGAGACTGCATTCCGCAATCTGGATGCCCTGCTGGATATTTTCAAGGGCGGCTTCAAAGTCGGCGTCAAATATATGTCCACATATCTGGGAAGCGGAGATCTGATCAGGGTTACCGGCTACTTAATGAAGAAATCAGAAGTTGAGAAGCTGAAGAGAGGGGAAGCTGTTGCCAATGACTCTGTATGTCTGGTAACTGACAAAACTCCTTCCAGACATCTGACCGAAAAGAAAGTCAGGAGCTTTGATGAATAAGGCACCCGTAAACAAGATTATCCCCAGCAGCGTCGTTGACGGACCGGGCAACAGGACGGCAGTCTTTTTCCAGTCATGCAATTTCGACTGCCGCTACTGTCATAATCCGGAAACAATTCATCTGTGCACCGGCTGCGGCGCATGTGTAAAGACCTGTCCTGCCGGCGCCCTGAGCTTTGCGGAAGGAAAAGTGGTATGGAATGAAGAGAAGTGCTGCGGATGCGATACCTGCATCAGGACATGCACCAATAATGCTTCGCCGAAAGTGAAATACATGAGCGCACCGGAAATCTGGAGGAAGATCGAGGGCAGTCTTCCCTTCATCCGGGGAATCACTGTTTCCGGCGGAGAATGTACACTGCAGGCAGAGACAGTCAGAGAACTGTTTGCGATTGCAAAGGCGCACGGGCTGGGAACTCTGCTGGATTCCAACGGATCTTATGACTTCAGAAATCATCCGGAACTGCTGGAAGTCTGTGACGGCGTAATGCTGGATGTGAAGGCTGACTGTGAAGAAAGACACCGGTGGCTTACCGGCTGCAGCATTAAACCCGTACTGGATAATCTGGAATATCTGGCTTCCGTCAATAAACTGGAAGAGATCAGAACTGTATGCATACCGGACAGCCTGGACAGCAAGAAGACGATTGATACTGTCGGTGAGATATTAAAGCCGTATCTTGAGAAAAAGGATATCCGGTACAAGCTGATCAAATACCGTCACTTCGGTGTGCGCGGGAAGTATCAGAATTTTAAGGAACCGGCAGAGCAGTATATGCTGGATCTGAAAAAACATGCAGAAAGCAGGGGCTTCCGGAATATCGTAATTATTTAAAGGCAATACCGGAAAGAGAAGGCGGGAGCCTTCTCTTTTCTGTTATCTGTGACGGGCGGCTGTGATCTGCAGAATGCATACTGTCTGAGCGCTGTGTTTTCGGCTAAAATAGTGGTACAGGCAGATGACTCTGCATGAAAGCAGTGAATATGCCGGGAACGAAGCAATGAAAGAACAGATCAGGAAAAAAACGCCGTTTGATGAATATACGGAAAAACTGACGGAGGAAGAACAGAATACCGTCCGTGATTTTTTCGATGAGTTCTCCGCACACTGCAAAATGCAGAAACGAGAAACAGAAAAGCTCCGGAGAGATTTTGAAAATGCGGTTCTTTACTATGCATCGGCCGGCATTCCGCTGGAAAAAGCTCTGGAGCTTCTGGATATCAGACATCTGGGAGGATTTTATGCCCGTCCCGCGGTGCAGTGGTATGCACTGGATGATGCCGCCAAAATCTATCCGCTGTCCATGAAGCGGGGCAGGATGGCAGTGTTCAGGCTTTCCGTATATCTGAAGGAACCCGTTGTCCCGCAGCTGCTGCAGATGGCTCTGAATTTTACAATCAAAAGATTTCCCAGTTTTGCGACAACAGTCAAGAAGGGCTTCTTCTGGCATTATCTGGACACAGCAAGAATCCGCTACACGGTTCTGCAGGAGACAGGCATTCCGTGCCAGCCGCTGAATATCGCAGCCAGTGCCTCACAGACATTCCGCATTCTCTGGCATCAGAACCGCATCAGTGCGGAGTTTTTCCATATTCTTACCGACGGTTCGGGCGGCATGGCGTTTCTGAAAGCTCTGACCGCAGAATACCTGCGGCTGTGCGGGGTAAACAGCTGTGAGGAAGGACTGATGAAGAGGGATGATATTCCCGAAGCAGAGGAAGCCGCAAATATGTTTGTGCGTCCGGAAGCGGCTGAAAAAAGCGGCGGTTTTGCGGATCAGCCTGCCGTGCAGATGAGCGGGGCTCTTTCAAGAATCAAACCCTGCCGGGTGCTGCATTTCAACATGAAGGCGGAGGACGTGAAAAGGGCCGCAAAACAGCTTGATGCGACCGTGACGGTTTATATCCTTTCAAAGATTTTTCTGGCGGTCAAAGAGGCAACAGATGAGCTTGAAGGAGATGTCAGCGTTCAGATTCCGGTAAATATGAGGAAATTCTATCCGTCACGTACCGTGCGTAATTTTTCGCTGTACTGCGGTATCCGGTTCCCTGTCCCTCAGATCAAAGATACTGCCGAATTTGTACACAGGACTGCACAGCAGCTCAGTGAAAAATCAACACGTGAAGCCATGGATGAAATGATGAATTCCGCAGGCAGGCTTGTATGGAGTCTGCGGTTTGTTCCGCTGGTTTTCAAGGTTCCGGCAGCCAAATCGCTTTACGGATTTTTCACTGACGGCATTTTCAGCACGGTGCTTTCCAATATCGGTGCAGTTTCCATGCCCGAAGGATATGCGGAACATATTGATCACATGGACTTCGTACTGGGAACGACAGGTCTCAACCGTGCGCAGTGTTCCGTGGTTACATTTAACGGGATCGTATCGCTCAGTATATCCAAGCAGACAGCTGATCCGACATTTGAAGAGGCATTGTACCGCCTGCTGGCCGCAGACGGCATAATTCCCGAAGTTGAAGGGAGTCCGGTCTATGAAAGTTAAGATTGTTTATCCCGAGGTAACCAGACAGCAGAGGATCTGGATGAATCTGAGAATATACTGCAAATGGATCTTCCTGTTTGCGTCAACAATCTGTGCGGCAGTGAATATTTCGGTCGGCGGAAAGGCCTGGAGTGTAATTGCGATATGGTCGATGTGGATCGTATGGTCACAGATCCTGTCTACGGATATGGTGGAATACAACCGTCTCAGCCAGACCGTGAAGCTGATTTTGAGAGCGTGTGTCCTTCTTGCGATGATCGATCTGTTTCTCGCACCGGGATGGTCGGTCAATGTCATTGCCCTGGTATGCACGGCTGCCGTGATTCTGGTGGGAGTACTGTTTTTCAGTGACTTTGAGAAGCAGAAACAGAATATGTTTCCGATGCTGATATTCTGTGTGCTGTGCTTCACAGGCTCCGTCATCGGGCTGATTGCCCGCAGGGGCAGAGCTGTGGTCTGGCCGCTGGCCGTTCTTGCGGTATGTTCGGTATTTCTGCTTGTGCTCTGTGCCGCTTTTCTCGGAAACCGTTTCGGTGAAGAGATCAGAAAACGGTTCAGCGTAAAGTAAAATCAAAAGCCGGAACGCCCGGTCGGAAATCTGAAAGCCTGGAACGGCTTTCTTTCACGGTGTTTTCAAAAAAACACAAAAAAAAGCAGAAATCACAGAAGAAATAATATTTCAAGAATTGATTTCAGGAAAATTCCTTATATCATAATTTTTGGTGTAAGGGAGGACAGGTTATGGATGACAACAGCCGTGATAAAGATGTTCTGGATGAGGAAGAAATCTTCGAATATCATGGAAAGGCCCTTACCCAGGAAGAAATAGACGAAGTGACGGCGGAAATCCGCTTCTGATAAATCACAGGGGGATATTGCCCTCTTTTTTTTGTATCTTTCTTGTGATGAAAGACTGTGAATGATAAACTGCATTTATTCAAACGGAGAAATCTGATATGGACATGGAATTTTCTAGGAAGCTCCCCGGACCGGACGAACTGAAGAGCCTGAATCCGGTCAGCAGCGAAATTAAGAAGATCAAGGCGGAACGGGATCAGACCATTAAAGATATTATTGAAGGCAGGGACAGAAGAATGCTTCTGATTATAGGCCCGTGTTCGGCCGATCATGAAGACCCTGTGCTTGAATATATGGGAAGACTCAGAAAAGTTCAGGACAAGGTAATCGACAGGATTTTTATGGTTCCCAGAATTTACACCAACAAGCCGAGGACAATCGGTCTGGGTTATAAGGGAATGATGTATCAGCCGGATCCGGAAAAGAAGGAGGATCTTCTTCAGGGACTGATTGCAATCAGAAATATGCATCTGAAAACAGCTGAGCAGACAGGGTTTACATGCGCGGATGAAATGCTATACCCGGAAAACCATGTATACCTGGATGACCTTCTTTCCTATGTTGCCGTCGGTGCACGGTCAGTGGAAAACCAGCAGCACCGTCTGGTGGCAAGCGGCATCGGCATCGCTGCGGGAATGAAGAATCCCACCGGGGGAGACCTGAATGTCATGATGAATTCAGTTGTTGCGGCGCAGTCTGCACATACATTCCAGTACCGTACATGGGAGGTTCACACCAAGGGAAATCCCCATGCGCATATTATCCTGAGAGGATATGTTGACAAATACGGAAGAAATATCCCGAATTATCATTATGAGGAGCTGATGGAATGCAGCAGGCTGTACAGTGAACGCGGTCTGGCAAATCCGGCAGTCATTGTTGACTGCAATCATTCCAACTCAGGCAAGAAATACCTTCAGCAGATCCGTATTTCGAAGGATGTTCTCTACAGCCGCAAAGTCAGCAGTGATATCAGGAAGCTTGTCAAAGGACTCATGATTGAGAGCTATCTTGAGGACGGAAGCCAGAAAGCAAATGAGCACTGCTACGGAAAATCAATCACCGATCCGTGCCTGGGATGGCAGAAAAGTGAAGATCTGATCTGTGAACTGGCAGATCAGTGGGAGTTCTGATTATGGTAAAAAGCTATCTGCACGCCTTTATTTCAATGAAATATCTGGTGATTCTGCCGGCAGTCTCTGTTGTGATTTTCATACTGGCATTTGCGTACTTCAGGACAAAAATCATGCTGTTAAGAATTCTGGTATTTATCATGGCTGCAGTGCTTGCCGTACTGCTGGCGATGTTTTACGGAGAAAGATTCTCCATATCCGGAAAACTGAGAAAGATCAGAAACTGGAAGGAATACAATGACAGCTATATTATCGGTCAGGCATTTCTTCTGGAAGACAGAATGCTGATCTATGACAGAAAGATCAGGGAGTTTTATTACAGGGACCTGAAGGAAATCAGAGGGGAAAAAGGAAAAAAGGACAACTGGAACGTATATCTGATCAGCGGCAGCGACAGTGCCATGGACGTGACCAGCTCCAAAGGGCAGGCTCAGCGTCTTGCGGCTTTCCTGAAGGCGAGAAACAGCAGCATCAGCCTGACGGACATTGAAGCGGAAGGCGACGGAATTCTGGCACACGTTGAAAGCGGAAAGTAACAGGGACCGGCAGTAAGCGCCGGTCCTTTCAAATGTCTTCGGGATACAGATTTCATGCATTGTATGAGAAAGTAAAATGCCGGGTCCGGACCCGGCATTTCAGAGATTATTTGAAGAACAGCATGAGCATTCCGGCTGCGACTGCAGAGCCGATCACGCCCGCCACATTCGGACCCATGGCATGCATGAGGAGGAAGTTGGAAGGATTGTACTTCTGGCCTTCCTTCTGTACGACACGGGCAGCCATCGGAACAGCAGATACGCCTGCCGCACCGATCATGGGATTTGTTTTTCCGCCGTCCAGTCTGCACATGATTTTACCGAGGATAACGCCGCCGGCTGTGCCGAGACTGAAGGCAATGATGCCGAGAAGGATAATTTTCAATGTTTCTGCACGCAGGAACATTTCAGCTGTTGCTTTGGCACCGACTGTCAGGCCGAGGAAAACAGAGACGATATACATCAGTGATTTTTCCAGACAGGAGCATAACAGCGGAACTCTGCCGGATTCCTTGAGCAGATTGCCGAGCATCAGCATTCCGATCAGCGGGGAGGCATCCGGAAGCAGAAGACACGTAAACAGTGTTACTGCAATCGGGAAGACGATCTTTTCCTTTTTGGAAACCTGACGCAGCTGCGACATCTTGATCTTACGTTCCTTTTCGGTTGTAAGAAGCTTGATGATCGGCGGCTGAATAACAGGTACAAGAGCCATATAGGAATACGCAGCGATGGCAATTGCACCGAGAAGCTGGGGTGCCAGCTGAGAGGTCAGCAGAAGTGCCGTAGGGCCGTCGGCTCCGCCGATGATGCCGATTGAAGCGGCTTCCGGTCCGGTAAAGCCGAGCAGGATGGCTCCCAGGAAGGTAAAGAAGATACCGAGCTGGGCAGCAGCACCTAAAAGCAGGCTCTTCGGATTTGCCAGCAGCGGTCCGAAGTCTGTTCCGGCACCGATGCACAGGAAGATCAGCGGGGGATAGATACCCAGATCAACACCCTGATAAAGATAGTAGAGCAGGCCTCCCTTGGCGGATGCGGTAGCGTGTTCCATTAATCCCGCAAGGGGCAGATTGACCAGCAGCATACCGAACGCAATGGGAATCAGAAGATACGGCTCATATCCTCTTCCGATCGCCAGATACAGGAATAAGCAGGCAAGCATCAGCATGATCAGATAGCCCGGAAGAGCTATGCCGAACAATTCAACGTTGAGTTCAAACAGCTGTGCCAGACCTGATCCCTGCCAGAACTGCAGAAGAATATCAAGCATGACATCTCCTCCTTTACTTCAGGCTGATCAGAAGATCATCGGCATTAACTTTATCACCGGGGTTGACAGAGACACCTGCAACAACAGCATCTCTGGGTGCGGCGATTTCATTCTCCATCTTCATAGCTTCAATAATTGCAACAATCTGGCCTTCCTTGACGGAATCGCCGGCTTTGACATTGACTGCGGAAACTGTTCCCTGCAGAGGAGCCAGGATATCTCCGGCTGAAGGTGCAGCGGAAGCTTTCTTCTTGGGTGCGGGTGCAGGTGCCGGTGCAGCAGAAACGGCAGCGGGTGCGGGAGCGGATACTCCGCCGAGCTCTTCTACTTCAACAATGTGTTCAACGCCGTCCATTACAATGCGGAATGTTTTAACTGACATATTTTTTCTCTCCTCTTATTCATCCAGGAAGCCTGTACGGCTTCTGGCAGCCCAGCTGCCTTCTTCATTTGCTTTTCTGATACTTCTGATTACAAAACGGTCTGTGCCGAGATATGCAGCTACGGCAGCTGCGGCAAGAATGAACTTATCTGAATCATCCCTGACTTCTTCTGCAGGCTCTGCCGGTGCTTCTGCGGCGGGAACTTCCCTGATTTCCTTCTTTGCAGGTCTGTTGATGATCACTGCCGTAATTCTGATCAGCCAGGAAATTGACAGAAGGACCAGAAATACGATCAGGATACTGACTGCAGAGATCTGCAGCGCCTGCAATACAGAAACTTCATCTCCGAACATATTTCCTCCTTACAGCGGAATATTTCCGTGTTTCTTGCGCGGCTTGTAAACCTGTTTGCCCTTCAGGGACTCAAATGCACCGGCTATGGCACGGCGTGTGTCATGAGGCATGATGACATCGTCAACGTAGCCTCTGGCTGCTGCGACATAGGGATTCATTGCCATCTGCTGGTACTCCGCAAGTTTTTCTGCTCTCTTTGCGGCAGGATCTTCGGCGGCTTTGATTTCCTTTGCGAAAATGATATTTGCAGCACCGTCTCCGCCCATGACGGCGATTTCTGAATCGGGCCATGCGTATACGATGTCAGAACCCAGGTGCTTGGAGCACATGCCGATGTATGCGCCGCCGTATGCTTTTCTCATGATGACTGTCACCATGGGAACGCTTGCCTCGCTGTAGGCATACAGAAGCTTTGCGCCGTGGCGGATGATGCCGCCGTGTTCCTGTGCTGTGCCCGGCAGGAAGCCCGGAGTATCTTCAAGAGTAAGCAGCGGGATATTGAAGCAGTCGCAGGTACGGATGAACCGGGCTGCCTTGTCTGCCGCGTTGATGTCCAGACAGCCGGCATTGACTTTCGGCTGGTTTGCAATGACGCCGACTGATTCACCGTTGATGCGGATGAAGCATGTCACGATATTGCGTGCATATGCCTCCTGGACTTCAAGGAAATATCCGTTGTCGGCAATTTTTTCAATAATGTCTTTGACATCGTAGGGTCTGTTGGGATTTTCGGGAACCAGACTGTCAAGCGCTTCATCAGCTCTTGTGACCGGGTCGCTGCATTCATAGGAAGGTGCGGCGTCGAGGTGATTGGAGGGGAGATAGCTGAGCAGTTCCCTGATCTGATTCAGGCATTCATCTTCGTTTGCACAGCTGAAGTGCGCGACACCGGAAATTCTGTTGTGTGCATCGGCTCCGCCGAGTGCTTCACCGGTAACTTCCTCGCCGGTAACTGTCTTGATGACATTGGGACCTGTGATGTACATCTGTCCCGTGCCCTGAACCATGAATATAAAGTCGGTAATTGCCGGTGAGTATACCGCACCGCCGGCACACGGACCCATGATTACTGAGATCTGGGGGATAACGCCGGAAGCGATCGTATTGTTGTAGAAGATTCTTCCGTAGCCGGACAGCGCGTCAACGCCTTCCTGGATACGTGCTCCTCCGGAGTCATTAATGCAGACCATCGGAGCACCGACCTTCATGGCAGCCTCCTGAGCTGCGGCGATCTTGGAAGCGTGCATTTCGCCGAGCGATCCGCCGACTACGGTAAAGTCCTGCGCAGCCGCATAAACAAGCCTGCCGTTGACCTTTCCGTATCCGGTTACGACACCGTCCCCGGCAAGGTCTTTCTTTTCCATGCCGAAGTTTGTGCAGCGGTGCTTTACAAACAGACCGGTTTCCGTAAATGTTCCTTCATCAAAGAATTTTTCAATGCGCTCACGGGCTGTATACTTGCCAAGTGAGTGCTGTCTGGCGATGGCTTTTTCACCGCCGCCCTGCATGAGGGCTTTCTTTCTGTCCAGCATTTCCTGCTGTTTTTTTGTAGCCATATCCTGTCCTCCGTCTACTTTCTGAATTTTTCCGGAACTTCGTAGAGGCCTCCGGAAATCTCGGAGATCTCATCAAGTGTTTTTGCAGCGAGCATGCTCTTGTTGGCGCGGGCAGGATCGATGCCGAGGTCTTCCGGATATGCAACCTTGCCTGCTGCACGGAAGGCGTCGATTTCCTCTTTTGTGACAAGATCTCCGATCGGTGTTCCCTGAGCGACAGCGCCGAGGAGCTTTGTCTTTTCCTCTTCGCTTTCAGCGGCATAGAGATACGCAATGCCCTGCTCGGTAACGGTATGCGTTACATCTTCGCCGTAGATCATAACCGGCACATTTTCCATTCCGGCTTCTCTGCCGATTTTGACGGCATCAAGTTCCGGAACAAACGCAGGTCCGAACTTGGATGAGCTCTTCACCATCTGGACAACAAGCTTGCGTCCGCTGATCAGGGAACCGTTTCCGGGAGCCATATCGCTCCATGCTTTTGTGACGTGTCTTCTTCCTCCGGAGCTGTTGCCCATGTTGGGTGCTCCGCCGTATCCGCTCAGACGTCCGTTGGTTACAGTTGAGGAATTTGCGTGATAGTCCATCTGGAGTGTTCCGCCGAGGAAGAGGTCCATGCCGTAAAGGCCGGCAACCTGTGCGGCGGCACGGTTGGATCTGAGGGATCCGTCCCTTCCGGTGAAGAAAATATCAGAATGAGCTGCTGTATATCTGTCCATGCCCAGTTCACCGCCGAATGCGCATACCTGCTTTACCCAGCCGTCTTCGATAGCCGGAATCAGGGTCGGATGCGGGTTAAGTACCCAGTGAGTGGCAATCTTGCCCTTCAGGCCGAGTTCGTTTCCGTATGTCGGCAGAAGCAGTTCGATTGCGGCGCCGTTGTATCCGATGCCATGGTTGAGGCTCATGACATTGTGCTTTGCATAAATGCCCTTGATGACCATCATGCCCATCAGGATGTGCATATCCTGGATTTTGGCAGGATCTCTTGTAAACAGAGGCTCCATCGGATACGGTTCATCTGCCCTGACGATGAGGTCTGTCCAGTCACCCGGAATATCTACGCGGGGAAGGTCGCATGTATCGACAATTTCATTGACCTGAGCGAGAACGATGCCGTTTTTAAATGCGGCAGCTTCCGCAATCATGGGAGTTTCCTCCGTGTTGTATCCGGTGTACAGATTGCCGTTTCTGTCCGCTTTGTCTGCGGCGATCAGGCAGATATTCGGTGTCAGATCAACGTACAGTCTTCCGTAAAGCTCCAGATAAGTGTGAATGGCACCGATGCGGAGCTTCTTTGCGGCAAGCATCTGTGCCAGCTGCAGTGACTGAACACCGGCAAATGCGAAGTTCAGTTCCTCGGCAATGCCTTTTTCAAATACTTCAAGATGCTCATTGCGTGAAATTGAAGGAATGATCATGTTGAGATGATTCACTTTTTCGGGATCTACCCTGGTCAGTGCTCCGGCCAGGAAAGCGGCCTGTTTCTGGTTGCATCCCTCCAGAACAACTTTGTCTGCAGGATGAATGATGGTTTCCAGTACTTTTACGATATTTTCGGTTGATACTTCTTTGCCGGAAATATACGCGGATGCGGCTTCGAGCCGTTCTGCCTTTGACTGGCGCTCAATATTCCAATTCATTTTCAGTTTCCTTTCCGATCCTTATTTAACAAGATCAATATAGCATCGGATCTATATATCTATTGATATATAGTGAGTTACGGATATATACTGAAATTGTTATAAGAAAAAGGAGACGGCAATGGATCTTCATTCACTGGAATATTTCCGCAAAGTAGCAGAGCTTGAACATGTCACAAAGGCGGCGGAACAGCTTCATGTTGCACAGCCTTCACTGAGCCGGACGATCTCTAATCTGGAGGCTGAACTGGGCGTCAGTCTGTTTGACAGATCCGGCAAAAAGATAGTCCTCAATCAATACGGGGAGGCAGTATTAAAGCACGCCAAAAGGATTCTGAAGGAAACAGAGGACATTTACAGCGAGATCAGGGAGATGAAGGGTGATCAGATGTCATCCGTATCGGTTTCCGTGCAGGCGGCGTCAAAACTGATGACGCAGTTTATTATTGAGTTTCAGAACAAATATCCGGATATTGCCCTGCATCTGACGCTCGGCAGAAGCAATGAGGAATGTGATCTTACCGTCACATCGTCCATTCACCGTCCGGAGGATCCGGATTCCGTCATCCTGCTTCAGGAGGAACTCCTGCTGGCGGTTCCGAAAAACGATCCTCTTGCGGAGAAAAAACATGTCCGTCTGTCAGACACAAAAGACATGAAATTTATCGCCCTTGAAAAAGGAAAGAACCTTCGCATCGCAGCGGATGCGTACTGCCGCATGGCAGGCATTGAACCGGATATTATTCTTGAGAGTGATTCACCGGATACGGTGAGAGGTCTTGTGCAGGCAGGACTCGGCATATGCTTTATTCCTTCCGTGACATGGACGGATCTGAACTACGATAATTTTGTCCTGAAGGAGATCGAATACCCGCACTGCTACAGATACATCAACCTGTCCTGGCGCGGAGGCGGATATCAGTCGGCAGCGGTCAAAACCATGCGTGCAGATATCATCCGCTTCTTCAAAAACGTCATAAAACAGTAAAAAAAGTCACTGTCCTTCTTTCGGGACAGTGACTTTCCGTTACGGGCTTATTCTGCAGTCAGGAGGAGACTGACATGCAGAAAACGTTTGAACAGGCGCTGCAGGAAGCGAGAGAGAAATTCCCGGCATGCGTTTCCTGGATCGGAAGCGGGGAGCACATCAGAAGCGGCTATATCATTACCCGGTTCGGGAAGCATCTCGACGGCACGTACCTTTACTACATCCGCTGTACGGGAACGGAAACAGACACTTTTGTTCCGGAAATATGAAACCGGGCTGCGGGAAGCTTTTTAAATACGCAGGAAAAACTGAGGGCTGTTTTATGATAGACTGTTTAGCGAAGGTACAGATATGAATGATACGATAGCCGCAGTCGCAACAGCACCCGGGGAAGGGGCAGTTTCCGTAATCCGCATCAGCGGGGCAGATGCTTTCAGCATCGCCGAAGCAGTCAGTGACCGTTCACTGCATGATGCGGAAGGATATACAATCCGGGTCGGAAACATTATCGAAAACGGAAAGCCTGTAGATCAGGTGCTTTTCAGTATTTTCCATGCTCCGAAAAGCTATACCGGAGAGGACGTTGTCGAGATCAGCTGCCACGGCGGCATCTATATCACAAGAAAGATCCTTTCCCTTGTGCTCGGAAGCGGAGCCCGGCTTGCGGAACGGGGAGAGTTTACGCAGCGTGCCTTCCTGAACGGAAAAATGGACCTTTCCCAGGCGGAAGGCGTCAATGATCTGATCAGGGCAAGGGATGAGGTGAACGCAGTCAGTGCGGTTCATTCTCTGAAAGGCAGCGTGCAGAGGATTCTTGATCCTCTGACGGAAAGCCTGACGCAGATCATAGCCCAGATAGAAGTGAACATCGATTATCCGGAATATGACGATGTTGAACAGCTCAGGGATGAGCAGATTCTTCCGCAGGCGGAGGAATGGCTGAAGATGATCCGGGGAGTGATTGAAAAGGCACAGCAGTCCGTGCTGATCAGAAACGGTGTTGATACCGTCATTCTCGGCCGTCCGAATGTCGGAAAATCATCTCTGCTGAACGCCCTGCTTGAGGAAGACAAGGCAATTGTTACGGATATTGCCGGCACAACCAGAGACCTTGTGGAAGGCTCGGTGAGAGTGGGAAATGTGACGTTGAATCTGATCGATACGGCGGGCATCCGGGCATCGGAGGATGTGATTGAGCAGATCGGCATCGAAAAGTCACTGAAGGCTCTTGAAAAAGCACAGCTTGTAATTGTTGTGCTGGATTCCTCTTCGGGCATGACGGAGGAAGACAGGGAGCTTCTGGAACTGACAAAGGACAGGGAAAGAATCGTTGTCTACAACAAAAAAGACGAAAAGGAAATTCCCGGCACGATGGCAATCTCGGCGGTAAACAAAGATATTCATGCCCTGACGGACGAAATCGAAAAGAGGTATGAGAACGGAATCCGTGCAGCCTTTGAGGATACACTGAACAACGAACGGCAGATCGGTCTTGCAATACAGGCGGAAACATATATGAAGAATGCCGTTTCGTCACTGCGCAGCGGTGCAGAGGTGGATCTTGTGACAATCGATCTGCAGAATGCATGGTTTGCGTTAAGGGAAATAACAGGGGAGGCAGGCAGAGAAGATCTTCTGGATGAGATATTCAGCAGGTTCTGCCTCGGCAAATAGCAATGACAGTAAGATATATTGATTCTCATGCACATATCATGAGTGAAGAATTTGAAAATGATCTTGAGGAAATGCTGAAAAAGACGGAAGCGTCTCATATTGACAGGATCATGATCATAACACTGGAGCCTGAGGAGGCTTACCGCGCACTGGAATTCAGAAAGCGCGATCCCGGGAAATACCAGGTTGCCCATGCCGTATTTCCCGAGGATGCAGACAAACTGACGGAGGAACGCTGGAATGCGTTCAGGGAAATCACGGCACGCGGGGACGTCAGTGCGGTCGGTGAATGCGGCCTGGAGTATCACTGGGTAAAAGATGAAAATCTGCGGGCGAAGCAGAGAGAGCTTTTCATCAGACAGATCGAATGGGCAAACGAAATCGGCAAGCCGGTTCTTGTTCATTCCCGTGATGCCATGCAGGACACCTTTGATATTCTGAAGCAGCACCGCTGCAGGGGACTGCTGCACTGTTTTCCCGGCTCAAAGGAAATGGCACTGGAATTTACAAAGCTCGGATACTATATTGCCCTCGGCGGAGCGGTGACATTTAAGAACGCAAGACATTCCGGGGAAGTCTGCCGGACAATCGACGAAAAATATCTTCTGACTGAGACCGACAGTCCGTATATGTCACCGGAACCGGTCAGGGGCAGAAGAAACGATCCTTCCAACATTCCGCATATTCTCCGTAAAATGGCGGAACTCAGAAATGTTCCGGAAGAGTATCTTGCCGGCGTAATATTTGAAAACTATACGCGCTTTCTGGAGGGAAAGTGATGGAAAGAAAAAGAATCCGGGAAGTGATCGTCGTCGAGGGAAAACATGATACAGACCGGCTGCGCATGTATTATGACTGTGACACGATCGAGACCGGCGGAAGCAGTCTTTCCGATGAAACCATGGAGAGGATCAGGGCTGCCGCAGCCTTGAGAGGCATCATCGTACTGACGGATCCCGATTCCCCGGGAAACCGGATCCGTGACAGAATCAACAGAGAAATTCCGGGATGCAGAAATGCATTTGTGGACAGGAAAAATGCACGTACAGACAAAAAAGTCGGCGTAGAGCATGCCGGATATGAAGCAATCAGCGAAGCTCTGAGCAATCTGGTTACATATACAGAACAGAACAGGACAATCAGTATTACTGATCTGTATGAACTCGGTCTGAGCGGCAGAAAGGACAGTGCCGCGCTGCGGGAAAAGGCCGGACGCAGACTGCATATCGGAAACGGAAATGCCAGAACAATGCTGAACCGTCTGAACTGCCTGAATATCACGAAGGAAAAGTTAAAGGAGATCCTTGATGAATAAACCAATTGCCGCACCCTCGAGAACAAAGGAAATCCTGCAGCAGTTTGGCCTGCATGCAAAGAAAGGCTACGGTCAGAATTTTCTGACCGATGTCAGTGTTGTCAGCCGCTGTGCGCAGGTTTCACATTGTGAAGGTGCCGTAATCGAGATCGGTCCCGGAATCGGCTCGCTGACAGAACAGCTGGCGCTCTGCTCAAAGCATGTCAGGGCGTATGAAGTGGATGAGAAACTGATTCCGGTGCTGAAAGAGACACTGAAGGAATACGGCAACGTTGAAGTCATTCTGCAGGATTTTCTTGAGGCGGACGTGGAAAGTTCCGTCAGGGAACTGCGCGAAGCATACGGAAGCGTTGCAGTCTGCGCAAATCTGCCGTATTACATTACTACACCGATTCTGTTCCGGCTGTTTGAATGCCGGGAAGGAATTCCGTATATTACGGTTATGGTGCAGAAGGAAGTCGCTGACAGATTTGCGGCGGAACCCGGTTCAAAAGACTACGGTGCTCTTTCCGTGGAA
The DNA here is from genome assembly GCA_024696355.1 of Solobacterium sp. Classification (GTDB taxonomy): domain Bacteria; phylum Bacillota_I; class Bacilli_A; order Erysipelotrichales; family Erysipelotrichaceae; genus Bulleidia. The sequence goes on along the minus strand of JAILGV010000032.1, from coordinate 14,576 downwards.
AGCCAGTATCTGTATGATGTAAAGAAACTGTATGCAGTGCCCAGAAATTCGTTTCAGCCGGCACCCAATGTTGACAGTGCGGTGATTCAGTTCAGGCAGAAGGAAATTGATGATCCGGTTGACGACAGGGAGGCATTCTTTGAACTTGTCAAAGCCTGCTTTAAGCAGAGGCGGAAAACGATATACAATAATGTCAGGGAGTATCTGGGAAACGGCGAAACAGCTGTCCGGGTGCTTCGGGAAGCAGATATAGATCCGGGCTGCCGTGCCCAGGAACTCGGTCAGAAAGAATTCAGGAGGCTGTATGAAAGAACGTGCCTATGCCAAGATTAACCTTTGTCTGGATGTCGTCAGAAAAAGGGAAGACGGATATCATGACCTGAAAATGGTCATTGTGCCGATCGATTTTTATGATGTTCTTGAAATGGTTCCTGCAGATGAAACAAGTATTTCCCTTAACCGCAGATATCTTCCCGTCAATGAAAAGAATACGGTGATCAAGGCTTACAGCGTGATGAGGGAACGGTACGGATTTGACCGGAATTTTGCCTTTACCCTGCAGAAGCATATTCCCACGCAGGCAGGACTTGCCGGAGGATCGGCTGATGCGGCTGCGGCAATCCGGATGATCAACAAAAGCCTGCATCTGAATCTGACGACAGAAGAAATGCTTTCGTGTGCGAAGGAAGTCGGCGCAGACGTGCCGTTCTGCGTACTGAACAAATGCGCGCTGGCAGAAGGCATCGGTGAAAATCTCACAACATTTTCATGCAATCCCGATTTCAGCGTTCTTCTGGTGAAGCCCGGCAGGGGAGTCAGCACAAAAGCGGCTTTCGGCGGTCTGGATTTCAGCAATATGGAACATCCCGATCCGGAAAAGATGATGAAAGCACTGATCGAAGGTGATTATGACGGGATTATTTCCTCTCTCGGCAATTCCCTGGAAAGCATTTCCCTGAAACTGGTCAGTGAAATCAGTGAAGTGAAGGAACAGCTGACAGACCTCGGTTTTGACGGTGTTCTGATGTCGGGCAGCGGCTCTGCGGTTTTCGGCATCACCAGAAGTCAGAGAGTAATCCGCGAAGCATCCGATATAATGAGAGCAAACGGATATTTTGTAAGAGCAACTAAAATTCTCGGAAGCGGTGTTCACTGAACGCCGCTTTTCTGCAGGTTTATCATCAGTTTCAGACGATTTCCTGTATAATTATTGAGCGGAGGCAGACAGATGAAAAATGCGATCGTATTAGCGGCGGGAAAAGGAACCCGAATGCGTTCCGATGCGCCGAAAGTTCTGCATAAGGTATGTGAAATGCCGATGGCGGAATTAATAGTAAGAAATCTGAAAAAAGCAGGAGCGGAAAGAATCATTGCCGTTGTCGGATACCGGCATGAGCTTGTTGAAAAAGCACTTGAAGGGCAGTGTGAATTTGCAATACAGGATCCCCAGCTCGGGACAGGGCATGCAGTTATGCAGGCCAGACAGCTCGAGAACGAAAAGGGAACGGTGCTGGTCGTCAACGGAGATGCGGCGACGATTCAGCCGGAAACGCTGAGCAGTCTGTATCAGTCTGTTGAAGATGCAGACATGGCAGTGCTCACTGTTTCAATGGAAGATGCGGCACATTACGGCCGCGTAATCCGCAGCAAAGAAGGAATCGTGGAAAAAATCGTTGAATTCAAGGACTGCAGCGAAGAAGAAAAGGCAGTCCGCGAAATCAATACGGGAATATATGCATTTAATACCGAAAAGCTGTTTGAAGGTCTGAAGGAACTGAAGAACAACAACGCCCAGCACGAATACTACATCACCGATCTGGTGGAAATCTTCCGGAACAAGGGCTGGACCGTAAAGGCGGTTCTTGCGGAGGACGAAGATGAAGTGCAGGGTGTCAACGACAATGCCGAGCTGGCCAGAGCAAATGCCTGGCTGCGCAGGAAGATCAATGAAAAATGGATGCATGCAGGTGTAACGGTCATTGATCCGGAAAACACATATATCGGTACGGAAGTGACATTCGGTCATGATGTTACGGTTCATCCCAACGTCAGTATTTACGGGGAAAGCAGTATCGGAAACGGAACCGTGATCAGACCCGGTTCATATCTTGTCAATGCAGTCATCGGGGATGACTGTCTGATCGAAGCTTCAGTCATAGAAAACAGTAAAGTGAAGTGCGGCAGCCACGTAGGGCCGTTTGCCAGTGTCACGGGAACGGAGGAAAATTAATATGCTTAATGAGACAGTTCTGTTTGCGTTAACTTCGAGTACGGATCTTGCGGCTAGTATTGCAAATCACCTCGGAATGAGACTCGGAAAGATCAAAATCGAGCATTTTGCGGACGGAGAGATTATGGTTACTCCCCAGGAAGTTGTCAGAGGAGGATCCGTATTCATTATTCAGAGCACCTGCCCTCCCGTTACCGAGCACCTCATGGAGGTTCTTGTCTGCATTGACGCCCTGAAGAGAGCATCTGCGGCAGAAATCAATGTCATCATGCCTTATTACGGATATGCACGTCAGGACAGAAAAGCCGATGCGCATCAGCCGATCACTGCCAAGCTTGTAGCCAACCTGCTGCAGGTGGCGGGAGCCGACAGAATCGTGACGGTTGACCTTCATGCCGCACAGATTCAGGGATATTTCGATATTCCGATTGATGACATGACGGCAGTGCCGATGCTGGGCCGCTATTTCCTTGACAAGCAGTTCCCCAACGAGGATCTTGTTGTAGTGTCACCGGACCACGGCGGAGTTGTCAGAGCGAGAAAGCTTGCGAATATTCTCAATGCACCGATCGCCATCGTAGACAAGAGACGTCCCCGCCCCAACGAAGTTGAAGCACAGAACGTAATCGGAAAAGTCAGGGGAAAAATCTGCATTATTATCGATGACATCTGTGATACAGCCGGTTCACTCTGCGCTGCGGCGAAGATTCTGAAGGATCACGGAGCCAGGGAGGTTCATGTCGGTGTTACCCACGGCGTATTCTCAAGAGACGCCCTCGAGAAGATCGAAGCATCCGACATCTGTGAAGTTGTCATCTCCGATACTGTGCCGATGACGGAAGAAAAGCGCAGAAAGACGACAAAGGTCATCCAGCTGTCCATGGCTGACGTGCTTGCCGAGACAATTGACGCAATTCAGAATCATACGTCCGTATCCTCTGTATACGATATGTATGAATCAAAGAACGAGGGTTCATCCCCGAGAGAAAACGACTGAGCGTCAGGACATTCTGACCGGGCCTGTCATACAGGTCCGGTTTTTGTTATGCCTCCGTGAATACGTGATACAGCAATTGCCGATATAATAATTCAAGCCGGGCGGTGCTTGTGCTATCATTTTTGTAATAAAAAGGGGAATCGGAATGGCATATTTTGCACCTGTCATTTTACTGACAATCGTTATTTTTTCCGTGACAGTGGTCCAGCTTGCGGCAAAGCCGCATTATCAGTCGATGCTTGTCAGTGTTTTTGTGTCTGTGTCGGCAGCGGTGGGCCTGCTTTTGTACGGATATATATTCGCATGCCAGAGCGGCAGCGTTTTTCTCGGCGCATTGAGAGCAGCTCTGTCTGTTCTGTATATGTTCCTCGGAAGAAATGATTATTCGGCAGCCATGCAGACCCCGCTGTTCAACAAATACACGGGACTTCAGATTCTTTTCTGGGTTATCCATTACATGGCACTTTACGCAACTGCCGGAACGGCGATCATTGCGGTCGGGGACAAGGTACTGCACAGAATCCGGATGCTGTTTGTCAAAAAAGGAGATCTGATTCTGATCTGCGGAATCAATCCGAATTCAGTGATGCTCGGATCACAGTTTGACTCACGTGATTCCGTTATTTACATCGACAGTGAACCTGTCGCTGCATCCCTGGAAACAATACAGGGCGGAGGCGGACTGTACAGGACCGACGCAAAAATAACCCGCCGCTTTCTGGCTTCGGTCGGCGCGATGAGGAAAAACAGAAAGATATCTGTTTACTGTCTGCGGAATGACGGCGTTCAGAATGAAGAATACGCAGAAAACATACTCAGAGCGTTTGAAGAAGCCGGAATCAGCCCGCAGAGAACCTCCCTGGTTATGATGGCAAAGGAAGAGACCCAGGGGGCGTCGCTGCAGGCATACAGAGACCGCTACGGATACGGAAGAGTGTTCATCTTTGATGAGGCACAGCTCTGTGCCAGAATACTGACGGAATTATATCCTCCGTACAGAGCAATGACATTCAATGAGGACTGCGCAGCCGAAAGTGATTTCGAAGCGCTGATTGTCGGTTTCGGAAGAATCGGGCAGGCGGTTCTGAGAAGCATCGTCATGAACGGTCAGTTTGCCGGCAGCACCTTCCATGCGGCGGTTTTCTCACCTGTTTATAATCAGGAAGCCGGCTATATGCGCCAGGAAAGCGCAGAGATGTTCAGACAGTATGACATTGAGTTTTACAACGATGACGGCAGAAGCGATGCGATGTACAGATATCTTGCGGATCATCCCGGACTGAAATACATTGCCGTCTGCACGGGAAACGCAAAGACCAACAATGAGATCGGCGAGGAAATCAACGGCTATCTGAAGCGGTCCGGCAGAAGCATACCCGTTTATCAGTGCAGCTACAGCGGGATCCGGTGCATCAGCGGAAAACAGGCTGCACAGCGGCAGAAGCTCTATGACAGAAATCTTCTTTCTGTCGATAAAATCGATCAGCGGGCAATTATTCTGAATCACGGCTACTGCGGAAACAACGGAAAAACTCCGCAGGAGAACTGGTATGATACAGATTATTTCAGCAGAATGAGCTCACGTGCCTCAGCGGACTTCGCCCCGGCATATCTGTATATGACACATACCGACGGAAAAACCGCGGCAAAAGAAGGGCTTGTTCTGACGGACAGACAGAAGGACAATCTCGGAAAGACCGAGCATCTGCGCTGGAACGCATTCCATTTTGTCTCCGGCTATTCACCGATGCCGGATGATGTCTTCGAGAAACGTGCCGAAATATACCGGGCTCAGAAAGCGGCCGGGAAACCGGAAATACGTATCGGAAAAGATCAGGAAAACAGACTGCATGCATGTCTTGTTTCCTGGGAGGAGCTTGATGAACTTTCCGCAAAGGAAAACAGGGTGACCGGCGGTAATACAGACTACAAGGAGTATGATATCCGCAACGTGCTTGCCGTACCGGAGCTGCTTGGAAAAGAGGCTGATGCATCATGAGGAAAAGACTGGCTGTTTCGCTGTCGGCCTGTGCGGTATGGCTGATTCTTCTGCTTTTGCTTGTAAATGCCGAAAGCGCGGCTGAAGGAGCGTCAATTCAGACATTCTCCGATGCCTTCTGGTATTCCATCGTTACGCTGTCAACGGTCGGATACGGGGATCTTTATCCGGTTACTGCGGCAGGAAGAGTGATCGGACTGATTTTTGTGGTGCTCAGCGTCGGCCTTCTGGCAGTTATTATCAGTTCCCTGATTACGCTTCTGCATAATGAGATGATTCCGTCCCTGAGAATGTGGATTCACAGGAACAGCACCTGGAACATCTTTAATGAATGGAATGACGCGGCTGCTTCACTTGCAGAGCGTCTGGACGGCTTTCATATCATCTGCGGGGATACCGGTCAGAAGATGAGCCGGAACATCCTTGTCACCAAAGCATCTGCCGCTGCCATTGCTGAAAAACATCCGGACTCCAGGGTGTTCCTGATCAGCGAAGATGAGTATGTCAACAGCGCGGAAGCAGACATGCATGCAGATAAAATATATTTCCGCGGAAGAAACATGCATGCAGGAAACATTCACTGCTTTGACGCAATGGACTGCACGGCACGGCTGTACTGGGAAAAATGGCCTTTGAAAAACAACGAACAGACAGTGATGCTGATAGGCATGGGTGAATACGGACAGCAGATCCTGTACCGGGCACTGAACATCAATGTCTTCAGGGGAATCAGGAGAATAACCTATCATGTGTTCGGGGACGCATCGGAGTTCTGCCGTCTGCATCCTTATCTGAGTCAGATTTTTGCACTGAACAGACCTGATCCGGAAGCAGACAGCATCTATTTCCATAACGAAGAATGGAACAGTGATATTTCGCTTGTCACGCAGGCTGACCGCATTATCATCTGCACCGACAGCATGGAGGAGAATCTGAAGATTCTGGGCAGACTCAGAACATGGTATGCCGTCAGCGGACGCGTCATGACGCGCTTTGACAGGAGTATCAGCGGAGAGGATGTATTCGGAAAGACAGAGGAACTGTATACTCCCGATCTTGTGATAAAGGAAAAACTGAATCATCTGGCCCGCTCAATGCATGAGATCTACAGAAACAGTGCGGATTATGAAGTTGACCCCTGGGAGAAGCTGAGCGAATTTATGAAGCAGTCAAATATCGCGGCAGCCGGGCATCTGATGTGCAAGATCCGCATCCTGCTCGATGACGATTCACTTACCGAACTTACTGCAGACTATGCAATGCAGGCATATGAAAAATTCATGCAGATCAGATACCGGACCCTGTACCGCGAGCTTGAACATGAGCGGTGGATGCGGTTCCATATTCTGAACAACTGGCAGTACAGTGAAGTGCGCAATAACAAAGAACGGAAACATCCCCTGCTGGTTCCCTTTGATCAGCTTGATGAAAAGACACAGGCTAAGGATGACTATGCATGGCTTCTGCTGAAAGATGTCGCGGAATACGAACGCAGGCATATCAGACAGTGAAAACAGAGAGACTGCCGGATTTCCTGTGGCAATCTCTTTTTTAAAATGAGATAATTAAATGTGTTAATTAATCAGGAGGCTTCATATGTATCAGATAAATCTTCTGAAGGAAATGAAGCTGTATCTGGGTGCCGGAAAAAATAATTTCACGATGAGCCATGGCAGCTTCAGCTACAGCAGAATTGAAGGTCTGAACAGCTTTGCACTGAATGAGGTGCAAAACGCAAAAAACGGGTTTGACCTTATTTACGGAACAAAGAGAAAACATGAACTCTGCAGAATAAAGGTCCGCGAAAAGGACGGCAGAATTCATGTTGACTGCCACGGGAAATATCCGAAGGGGGTCAACAGATTCAGAGTGAGTTTTCCGTCAAATCCAAAGGAAAAAATCTACGGATGCGGGGAAACCTATTCAAAGTTCAACCTGAAAAACGAAAAGATCAGAATCTGGGTTGCCGAGCATCAGAATGCCGGAAGGATCGGAAAGAAGATGATCCGGCAGAAGGCGACGCAGCGGATTATCGGCAAAGGAGATGACAGGACAGGCCGTTTCTCGACCTATGAGTCATATTATGCCCAGCCGACGTTTGTCTCCTCCGACTGCTGGTATGCACATGTCGATACTGATTCATATTGTGAGTTTGATTTCAGAAAGAAGAACGTCATTACTCTGAATCTGCAGGAGGAGCCTCACTTTGTCATTGAGAACGCGCACAGTTTTGAAGAACTGTCCCAACGGATGAGCAGCCTTCTGGGCAGGCAGAGGGAACTTCCCGACTGGATCTATGACGGTGCCGTCCTGGCAATGCAGGGAGGAACGGAAGTCCTGCAGAAAAAGATAGACCGGGCGCTTGAAGCCGGTGTAAAACTCTGCGGCGTCTGGTCGCAGGACTGGTGCGGATGCCGGCGGACAGGCTTTGGATATCAGGTGATGTGGAACTGGGAATGGGACCGGGAGCTGTATCCCGGACTCGACAGGAAGATTGCGGAATGGAAGGAACAGGGCATTCATTTCCTGGGTTATATTAATCCGTTTATGGCACTGGAAAAGGACCTGTACAAAGAAGCTTCTGCGAAAGGCTACTGTGTTCATGACAAAAGGGGAAGGGATTATCTGGTAAAGATCACGACATTCCCTGCAGCGATGATAGATTTTACGAATCCTGAGGCTTACAGCTGGTACAAGCGGATCATCAGGGACAATATGATCGGGTTCGGGCTTTCCGGATGGATGGCGGACTTCGGAGAGTATCTGCCTGTTGACTGTGTGCTTTACAGCGGGGAAGATCCGGAGATGCTGCATAACAGATGGCCGGCCATCTGGGCAAAAATGAACAGGGAAGTGATTGAGGAGGCAGGAAAGCAGGATGAAATCTTCTTCTTCACCAGAGCAGGTTATACCGGAACCGTCAGAGAGTCCGCAATGATGTGGACAGGTGATCAGCATGTTGACTGGTCGGTGGATGATGGACTGCCCTCTGTTATTCCGGCCACCCTGTCACTGGCGATGAGCGGATACGGGATCACGCATTCCGATGCCGGCGGATATACATCCGTCATGCATATGAAGCGGACAAAGGAACTGCTGATGCGGTGGGAGGAAATGAATGTCTTCAGTCCTCTGCTGAGAACACACGAAGGAAACAGACCGTCGCTGAATGTGCAGTTTGACGCGGATGAAGAGCTTCTGAAGCATACGGCGGAATGTTCTGTGATGCATGCGGCACTGAAGCCGTACCTGAAGGATCTTGTCAGACAGACGGCAGAGAAAGGAACGCCGGTCATCAGACCGCTGTTCTATCACTATCACGAAAGCACGGCGTATGAGATTACGGATGAATACATGCTGGGGAGGGACGTTCTCGTCTGCCCGGTTGTCAAAGAAGGAAAAACGGGCAGAAATGTTTATCTGCCAAATGATTCATGGATCCATATGTTTACACATAAGGAATATCAGGGCGGTACGTTCTATGAAGAGGCGCCGTTGGGAAGACCTGCGGTGTACGTCAGAAAAGGGTCGGAATATGCGGATATTCTGCTTAATACAGAAAGGGTGAAGTAAATGAAAATCGGATTTATCGGACTGGGCATTATGGGGGAATCCATGTGCGAAAACATCATCAAAAAGCATGATGACCGGGTATATGTGTTTGATTATGTAAAGGAAAAGATTGAGAAGCTGGAAAAGGCGGGTGCCCAAGGCTGCTCAAGCTCAAGGGAAGTTGCGGAAAACGCAGATGTGATCATTTCCATGGTTCCCCGAAGCGAACACTCCAGAAGCGTATATGCGGAAATCCTTCCCGTGCTTGATGAAACAAAAACATGCATTGACATGAGCACGATTGATCCGGCTGTATCGGTGGAAATCAGTGAAGCGGTCAGAAAGACAGGTGCCGGTTTTCTTGATGCACCGGTAGTCAAATCCAAACCGGCAGCGATTGCCGGAAAGCTCGGCATTTATGTCGGAGGAGATGAAAAAACGTACGAGGCAATGCGTCCGATTCTGCTTTATATGGGCGAAAATGTGATCCGCATGGGGGACAACGGCAAGGGACTTGTCATGAAAATCTGTCATAATGCGCTGGTTTCCCAGATTCAGAACGGAGTCAACGAGACCAGTACGCTGGCCGCCGCCAACGGAATTGATATTCTTACTTTTGCCGAGGCAATTTCCTACGGCGGAGGACAGAACTTCTATCTGGATTCCAAGAAGAAAGCAATTGCGGCGGAGGATTATACAACGGCATTCTCTGTAGAAAACATGCATAAGGATGTTCATATCTGTCTGGATCTTGCAGAGCAGTGCGGAGTCAGAATGCCGGGAGAGGAAAACGCCGCGAAGGTATATGACAGAGCTATGGAGGCGGGTCTGGGGAAAGAGGATTTCTGCGCATCCGTCAAGGTGGTAAGAGGATAGATTCATGGGACTGCTTGAACATCTGAACGAAGTGAATCATGTCCGGATATTTTCCGTTCATGATCCTGAATTCAGGACATACGGAAGAGTGGTGACAGGCTTTGATTTCAGCGGGGCATTCTCCTATATGGAAAAGCATACCGATATTCCGGCGTCGGGGAATATCTATGTTCCTTCCGTAAAGGAGATGGAGGATCTTCGGATCCGCAGGCAGATTGAAGCTTCATTCTATGCCGGGATGGAGTGCCAGTTCGGATACTGCAACGGCAGAAACACAACATACAACGGATTTGAATACCATAAGGGAAGCGAGATCAATGCCGCGGTCACGGACTTCATGCTGGTGCTGGGGCATAAATGGGATATCAGGGAAAATCATTACAGCTTTGATGACGCATGTGTATTCTTTGTTGAAAAAGGAACCGTCATCGAAATGTATTCGACAACCCTGCATCTGTCCCCGTGCCGTACAAGCGATGCGGGATTCAGATGCATCGTGATTCTGCCGAAGGGAACCAATTCGGATCTTACGGAGGAAGAACTGGCAATGAAGAATACGGGTGATCCCGAAACGGTTCTTCTTCTGAAAAGAAACAAATGGGTTATTGCCCATCCCGACAGGGAACCCCTGATCAGACAGGGAGCCTGGGCGGGAATTACCGGCGAAAACAGAGAACTGTATTATTAACAGAAAAGCATAACAGGTGGTTGTAACTATGGAAAAGAAATTTCAGGCGGCTTATGTGCCGGTCGGAACAGGCACATTTCATCTTGAGAGTGCGCAGGAACTGTTTGAACAGTCGGCTGCCCTTCTGAAAGGCATCGATGAAACATTTGCGGTGCCCGAAAAGATGCTGCTGACGACAGATCTTCTGGATGAATACTTAAAAACAATTGATCCGGACCTGATCGTCCTGCAGAATATTACGTTTGCCAATGCGGCTTATGCATCGGAAGTACTGAAGCATTTTACATGTCCGATATTATTGTGGACGCTCCGCGAGCCGGTGATTGACGGCGGCAGACTGCGCCTGAACTCCCTGACCGGGGCATTCTCGGCAGCCAATGCGATCCGTTCCTTCCGCAGTGAGCCGTTTGAATATATCTACGGTTCTCCGAAGGAGGAAAACGTAATCCGGAAAATCAGTGCTGTATATGAAGCGGCGAAACTGAAATATGACATGCGGCATCTGAAGCTGGCACAGGCGGGACATACGCCGCAGGGATTCGGCTTCGGCAGAGCGCTGGACCTTGAAATGCTGCATACGTTCGGCGTTACCCTGGAATCGATCGAAGCCAGGGAACTGATCGAAGCCGCAAAAAAATTCAGTGATGAAGATATCAGCGAATATCTCAGAGATGCATCGGAACGCACGAAGGGACTGGAAAAAACACCGGAAAAGAACCGGAAGGATTTTGCCAGACTGTACCGTGCCTACAAAGAGTATGTTGACAGGAATCATATCGGAGCTCTGGCAAGCAGATGCTGGCCGGATTTCTTCACGGCATTCGGAACACCTGTCTGCGCGGTTCTGGCTATGCTTAACGACCTCGGTGTTGCGGCGAGCTGCGAAACGGATGCCTGCGGTGCATTAAGCATGTACGCGGGAATGCGCCTGACAGGAAGACCGGTATTCTTCGGTGATCCGGTGTCTCTGAATGAAGAAGAGAACACAATCACATTCTGGCACTGCGGAACAGCCGCATGCTCACTGGCCAGGGAAGATACCGGGGCAGTGATCGGCGAGCACTGCAACAGACATATCGGACCGACAATGGAATTCGGGACAAAAGCATCGGATCACGCTGCAGTATTCCGTATAGGAAAGAAGCCGGACGGTTCGTTCCGCTTCCTGATCATATCCGGAAAAGCACTTGACAGACCGAAGCAGTTCCTCGGAACAAGTACGGTGATTCAGACGGACGCGAATGCCGAAAAAATCATATATGACTGCGTGCAGGAGGGATGGGAGCCTCATTTTGCAGTAATTTACGGAGATAAAGCCGATGCGCTGGAAATTCTTGGACATATGCTGAATATTGAAGTGATAAGATATTAATGAGGAGAATATGCGCTATACCGGATACAATGCAGAACTGGTCAAACAGCAAAACAGGAAAAATATACTTTCCCTGATTTATGAGAAGGGACCGGTTTCGAGAATCGATATATCCAGGCAGATCGGGCTGACACAGGCGGCGGTCACTTTGATATCGGCTCAGCTGATCAAGGAAAATATTCTGCGTGAAACCGGTACTGCAGAAGCTCCGGGGGCAGGCAGAAAGAAAATTCTGCTTGACATCAATCCGGACTTCAGGCACGTACTGTCGGTCAACATAGAACCGGAAAAAACATGGACGGCACTATGTGACATGAAGGGAAATGCTCTGAAGTGCGCTGTCTGCGCAACAGAAGCTGATTCGCCGGAAGAATATCTGAAAAAAACAGCCGTGCAGTGCCGCAGGCTTGAAGAAGAGACGGGAATCCGTGCCGACGGCATCAGTGTCGGCATTACCGGAATCGTTAACAGGCAGACAGGCGAAAGTCTGAAAGCATACGGTGTTTTTGACAGACCCGCAGACGTAAGAAAAATACTGGAAGCCGAAACAGGACTTCCCGTATCCGTCGAAAACAATATCAATGCATTTGCCGAAGCAGAGGCGATGTTCGGATACGGCAGGACATTTGACAATCTGATGATTATCAAATGGGGGCCGGGAGTCGGCAGCGCACTGATTATAGACGGAAAGCTTTATGAGGGAAGGCATCAGCGGGCAGGCGAGCTCGGTCATTCCATTGTTGAAAAGAACGGAAGGCTCTGTACCTGCGGAAGAAGAGGCTGTCTGGAGACAAAGGTCAGCCGCAGGGCTTTGAATGAGATTGTGCCTTTTGAAAGCGAAGCGTTTGCCGATGTATTTGAAGAGTCGGAAGGCCGGACAAGGCAGCGTCTGCAGGAAGCGGTGGATCTGTTTGCCAGGGCAATCGTGAATGCGGCGACTGTCATGGCACCCAACAGGATCGTGCTCTGCGGAAGTCTGTTTTCGGATGAACGTATACGCCGCAGGGTAATTGAAGCCTGCAGGGCTTATGATCACGGATTCAGTGATGAGAGGATTCTCTATACGGAACTGCATGAAAAGCAGGGATTTATAGGCCCTGCAGCAGTGTATATAAGCAATATCCTTTACGGGAAAATATGAAACAAAAGACCGGCGTGCCGGTCTTTGTGTTAATACAATGATGAACTGAGCATATATACTCCGCCTTCGGAATCGCCGAAGTATGCGCCGTCCGGAGCGTAGTCAATGTTCAGAGTATACCAGCCTCTCCGCGGTGTATTGCCCATAATGCCGTACCAGGGATTGCTGTCGAGTTCTTTCATGGTCCGGTTATACTGGGCATCCGTATAGACAATCTGGCTGCCGATCAGCTCTGCTTCAAAGGTGAGGGAAATAAAATACTTATGCGGATCGCAGATGCCGGTCTTTACATATTTTTCGTTAAACTCGGAGACCGTAATCGGATCATATAAGTATATATAATTGTCCGGGGAATACCCGCCGCTGATATCAGATGTATCTTCATAGTAGTAAATACTGCTGCAGGTGCAGTCGCCGTAAGCCTGCACAATGTCCTCCCAGGAACTGCCCATGCGGATTCCCCGGCTGGTTTCTACTGTGTCCGAATCCGGATCCCAGTATCCTGTATACTGATCGCTGTAGGAAAAGCTTCTGAGATTGGACAGGGATTTTCCGCTTTCAGAATTGATCAGCGGAAACTCCTCGGCACTCAGATAGTTATCAGCCGGATTGTCCTGCAGGAAAAAATGATTGTATTTGACTGCAGCACGCAGACTGTAGCCCAGCACTGCAACCGCAATGACTGCCGCAGCCTTTTTCAGATAATAGGAACGGTTTTTCTCTGCGGATTTTCCGGTTTTTTCCTGAATATTTTCCTCTTCCGGCTCAAATGTTGGCCGGGACTGTTTCTGATATTGAACTGCCATGGCATTATTATAAGATGTTTTATGGCTATAGACAAAAAAAGGAGAAAAAAATGCAGAAATGTATACTGGAGGGAAATAACAGACTGATTGTTCTGATCGGGACGGACGAAACAGATAAATACAGGCAGAAATATCAGAATGAAACACTGCTGTTTATTTATGATTTTGACTGGAACAGCTGCCTTTCCCCGTGGCCTGCACAGAAAGTATTCAGAAAAGGTGAAGACTTTGCCGGCGGTGCGGATGCGTTTATCAGCGAACTGATTCCGGCTGTCAGCGAAGTCCGTGACAGATTTCATATCGAAACAGCGGTGATTGCCGGATATTCTCTTGCCGGACTTTTTTCCCTGTATCTCTGTACGAAGACGGACCTGTTTGACGGAGCCGTCAGCGCATCCGGCTCTTTATGGTATCCGGACTTTACGGAATATCTGAGACAGCATCCGGTGCGGTGCGGGACAGTGTATTTATCACTTGGCGACAGAGAAAAATTGTCAAAGTCTCCGGTAATGTCAACTGTTGAGGATAAAACCAAAGCTGCATTTGAAATAATATCCGGGTATTGTACTGCCGTATTTGAAATGAATCCGGGAGGACATTTCGCAGATGAAGCGGAAAGAACGGAAAAAGGTATTGATTGGGTGTTAAAACAGCAGGCGTATTTGGTACAATAGTTACGATGGTTATGAAAGATTACGTAATAGCAGTGTCATCTACTGCTGATTTAAGTTCAGACTGGCTTGAAGAACACCAGGTTCCGTTTATCCCCTATCACTTTGTACTGGACGGTACGGAGTACAAGGATGACTGCAGGGAAGAAACCCGTCAGATGATATATGAAAAGATGCGCGGCGGGCAAATGCTTACCACGTCAGCCATTTCACAGTATGAATATTATGATTTTTTTGAACAGAT
>JAILGV010000061.1 GCA_024696355.1 Solobacterium sp. | reverse complement strand
CCCATATTCCGGCAGAGCACATGGTACAGCATGCCGAGAATATTTCCCCGGAAAAGAGAGTTTGAGCCTGACACGTAAAATATAAAGACAAGTCCCGACGCAAGCAGGGAATAGTCAAGACGGAGAAATACCGAAAGAAGGCAGAACAAAAGCAGAACGGCAGCTCCGGCAGCGTTTCTGCCTTTGGAAGAACCGTCCCTGATGATCTTTTCGTACAGCATCAGACCGGCAATCGCCCATGCAAAAGTAAACATGATATTCTGATGGGAAAAATCTGAAATGCGCCCGGCTGTCACAAGATCGAAAGGCATTTCACTGACCAGGGCAAATACAGTCATCCGCACAAGATACCTGATTTTGTTCCGTGTATGCCGGTAACCCTGTGCCGTGCAGAAAGCAAAAACCGGCATTGCAATCCTGCCGGCTGCCCTCATCCAGAGCTGATCAGGAAAAAAATTATCCCCGACGTGATCAAGCACCATGGAAAATAATGCTGTCAGCTTGAGCTGTGTTGTATCAAGAAACTGATATTTCTTCTCTGCCATAGTATTTTTCTCTTCTTGCTTTTCCTATAAAGAAATGCAGGTCATAAATGATCCTGCATCTATCTGTTGTTTTTGGAGAACTGCGCCTGCAGCCGTTCATAGAATTTCTGATTCTCTGCACCGTACTGCCTGTGACATTCATCCAGAGCGGCCTTATAAATATCAACATTGATATGATCATCAATACGGATTCTTGAAATATCCTGATCCATGGGCTGAAGCTGTTTGATATAATTCCAGGCTCTTTCAACCGACTTCTTCATCGGGTCGGTATTTAACTCAAAGCGTGGATTATCCATATATGCCCGGATAATTTCCTCGTCCATGCCAAGCTCATTCGACATCATTTTCACTGTTTCCTCATGATGGGCATCATAATATGCCATGGCTCTGATCCATGCTTTCAGAAGCGCTTTGACCGTATTCGGATTCTTTTTGATCCAGCTTGTCATTGCTTCGACTCTGCAGCAGGAATAGTACGGAAGAATATCACTTGCATAAGTCAGAATCTTAATATCCGGATTACTGATGATTTCATAATTCAGTGACGTGCCCACCAGTCCGAAATCAGCTTCACCGTTTTCCACGGCTCTGATCCTTTCCTCCTGGTCATCATACTGAAGCCATGTGACATCCTCTGCAGGATTATAGCCCATATCAAGCAGCGGCCCGCTGATGGCGTACATATTCAGCTCGCATGCCATCGTTTTTCCCACAAGGTCCTGGATGCCGTTCCACTCTGTTTCCGCCCTGGCGAAGACAGGCATGCATCCGGTGATCAGATATCCGGCAAAGATCGTCAGATCCATACGTTCCGAAATATACTTCAGCGGAAGATTTGTTCCGGAATTGGATGCAACATCAATCTCGCCGTTCTTCATTTTTCTGAATACTTCCGCATCACTCTCAACAGGCACATATTCCACTGTAATTCCTTCGTCGGCGAGATATCCCTGTTTTTCGGCAATAATGTTCAGAACATGTCCGTTGGACGGCTGTGCCAGCCTTATGACAGTTGTCTCCGGCACAGAGGTTTCTTCAGCTGTATCCGTATTATCCGGCCGGGTCTGCCGCGAGCATCCCGAAAGAGCTGTACAGCTGATCAGAGCGGCAATGATTGCTATTTTCTTTTTCATTTTCCGTCTGCCTCCTGTTCCTTCATCTCTCTTTCATAATCCTCCATCGTTTTTCTTCCCTCCATATCCAGCTTCGATACTGTTATGTTCGGGAACGGCACATTAATGCCGTTGCGGTAGAAGATCTGGAGAAGTTCCCTGTTCAGGAATCTGTTCATGCCGCGGACATTCTGCTCTGTGCACCATGCGATTACAGTCATTGAAATTCCGCTGTCACCGAGTGCGGTAATTCCGAGCAGCTGAGGTCCGTCAAGCATATCTTTATTCTTATTTCTGAGCTTCGGCAGTTCACGGTTCAGAACAGCTTCAACATATTCAATATCCTGACCGTATTCGATACTGATGGTTGCCGATGCGACGGATGTTTCCTTGGTCATATTCAGGACACCTGAAATATCACTGTTATTGAAAATCTTGATATTGCCGGCTGCACCCATAATCTTGGTTGTACGCAGACCGATATCAAGCACCGTACCGCGGAAGTCACTGATCGTGACAATATCACCGACACGGAACTCACCTTCAAAGACAATGAAGATACCGGCAAGAATATCCTTGATCAGACTCTGCGCGCCGAGACCTATGACAAGCGAGAGTACTCCGGCACCGGCCAGAAGGTTTCTCGCATCCATGCCGAGCAGGTACAGACAGTAGAATATTGCGCCGATCGTGCCGCCGTATTTCAGAACGGACAGCAGAAGATGACCGAGTGTTTCGCCTCTGGTTCCGAGCAGGGAAGTAATAATACGGACCGGGATACGGAAAAGCGTAACGACAATGACAGTTGCCATCAGCACAATTGCGCAGGCACTGAGCGCAAAGACATTCCATTCTCTGTCCCAGTTTCCGCCGATAATATAATTGATAACCGAGCTTTCATTTGATCCGCTGGCATACCGGCCTGCTCTGTAAAGCACATAGACCATCAGTGTCAGCATAATAAAGCCGATCATGTCAATAAGCCTCTGCTCAGGACTCTTTTCGCTCCAGGAAATCCTGCGGTTGTCCCATCGGGCAGCCGCCTGTGTCGTTACAGTGCTTCGCCCGGAAGGAAGAATAATACTGAAAATCGCAGAATTCAGACCTCTCGCTTCGGTATCCGAA
>JAILGV010000020.1 GCA_024696355.1 Solobacterium sp. | reverse complement strand
CGTGCTGGGCAGAAGTGCGTACTGTGAAAGAATGCTGCAAAATGAACTGCAGTTCGGCTGTTCGCAGTATGTCATTTTCGCATCAGGATATGATACGTTTGCTGTCAGAAACGCAGAAACACGGCTGTCTGTCTATGAACTGGATCTGCCGGAGGTTCTGGAAGACAAAAAGAAGCGCATTCGTGAAGCCGGTCTTGTTTCCTGTGCGCATTATATTCCGTGTGATCTTCGTAAGAAAGACTGGGTCAGTCAGCTGTATGAAAAAGGATTTGATCCAAAGGAAAGATCCTTCGGCAGCATGCTCGGAATCACCTACTATATGAGCAAATCCGACTGGGCTGAACTGCTCAAAGAAGTGTCGGGCATAATGTCAAAAGGCTCGGCTGTCTGCTTTGATTATCAGTCTGATCAGGGCGGCAGGGAGGCTGAAGTGAATCAGAAGCTTGCGGCCGGTGCAGGTGAAGCTATGAAGGCGGCATACTCCTACAGGGAAATGGAGGAGCTTCTGGATGCGGCAGGATTCCTGATTTACGAGCATCTGAACGCTGATGAAATGACACAGCAGTATTTTTCCGGATACAACGCATCTTCCCCACAGCATCCGATTCATGCACCTGAGGGCGTGAACTATATCATTGCCGCAAAAGAATGAGCGCACTGAAGGAAGAAGCTGTCAGACAAGAAAAGTGCCGTCCGTTTACGGGCGGCATTACAGACTGTTCATATGGCGGATAATCTTAAACATCTGTTCCGGTGTTTCCTTCTTTCCGTTTCTCAGCCACATGGAACAGATCGAAAAGTAATTGCCCCAGAAATAGATCATTGTATAGGCGGGATATGCGGCAAGTATCCCGTCTTTTTCTTCTGATGCAGAAAAAAGTGATTTTTCCGTGGGAAGGTATGAGATTCTTGCAAGAAGGTCCCAGTGCCTCAGAGCTGTCAGAAGATCGGAATTGACGTCAAAGAAACGGATCATGTCTGTGATGAACTGATCACTTTTAAAGTAGTCGATTGTCCATGAATGGGAGCCGAATGCTTTTTCATGGGCGCTTTCATATGCGGAAAGAAGCACGTCATCAGCTTTGGAGAAGTGATGATAGAAAGTCGTTCTCGATACGCCTGCCTCCCTGCATATGTCAGTGATGGAGATCCGTTCATAGGCATTCTTCTTCATCAGTTTCAGCAGTGCTTTTTCAATGATTTTCCGGTTGCTGTCAGCTGTTTTGTTCATGACAGAATTTTATCACAAAAGATTTACAGAATTGCTGTGTTTGTAAACTTTTCGCTGACGCTTCAATGTTAAGTTGTTGATGGAGGAAAAATAATTATGAAAGACTATTTTGGTTATCATGGAAAAGTTTGTGTAGTAACAGGTGCTTCAAGCGGCATGGGAAAAGCTGCAGCGGAGATGCTGGTGGATCTGGGTGCTATGGTTTACGCACTTGACTTCAATGCCTGCCCGGTGGAAGGAATTGAGAAATTTGTCAAAGTCAACCTGGGCGACAAAAACAGCATCGATGAATGCTTTAAGGAACTTCCGGAAAAAATTGACTGCTTCTTCGGCATTGCCGGTGTTTCGGGAATCAAAACAGATTTCAATACAACAGTGGCAATTGACCTGATTGCCAATACATATATTACAGAGGAATATCTTGCAAAGAGAATGGGAAAAGGAGGTGCCATTGCATATATCACTTCCACCGGCGGTATTCTCTGGGCTGAGGAAGGCAACAAGAAATACTATCTCCCGCTGATTGAAGCGGAAGGCTGGGAAAAGAGAATGGCAGTTCTTGAAGCTATGAACCTCAATGCACTTCCCGGTACGCTCGGCTATCTCTTTGCCAAGTGTGCAATGAACTATTATGTTGCTTATCAGCAGAGCAGAATGGTCGAGCAGGGCGTGCGTGTCAACGGACTTCTGCCGGGTTCAACAAATACAGGAATGAAGGATGAATTCCAGCTGGCTGCCGGCGGCGAGGAAAAGCTCCTGGCATCCGCAGGCCATGCCCACAGACTTGCCGTACCGGAAGAAATGGGTGAGCCTGTCGTCTTCCTCAACAGCAATATGGCAAGGTTTATTTCCGGTGAACTGCTGACAGTGGATTATGGTGCGGTTATTGAGGAACAGGCAGGTCTTGCCAAAGGCGCCACCGTTACCTTTGATCAGATCATTCAGATGATCAAAGCAAGAGCTGCACAGTAAGGGCCTGACATGGTATAAGTGAAACACAGCAGCTCTGTTTCTGCATTGAATTATGATAAGGACTGTCGCCTCAGGCATAGAGGAGGCAGTCCTTTTTAAGGTTGGATCTGTGGCTGCAGCAGGTGACACATATTAAAAGTGAACCCGGAACAGTCCTGCTCCGGAGGTTCACGGTATCTCTGAATATCAGATTTTAAGCATATCTGCGGATGAGCAGACTGTCAGTTCTTTCTGAATGTAATGATAAAGGCACTTTTGTTCAGACTGCTGCTGGCCATGTAATTGTATGTTACAAGTTCCCAGCCTTCCTCTGCCCGTTGATTCAGCAGTTCATCGAGAACTCCTGCATCATCACTGTTTGCTTTGTCTGACCAGAATTTGTTTCCGACTGTAAGTAATTCTGTTTTGTACATGTATGTTCCTCCTTTCGTTTGATTCTGATCTAGAAATAGAAAATCTCTTCAAACTTCCTGTCCAGGGCGATGGAGAGTATATATGCCAGTTTGGCACTCGGCTCATACTGCCCGGTTTCCAGTGAACTGATCGTATTCCTGGAAACACCCACCATATCGGCCAGTTCCTGCTGGGAGATATTCTTTTCCCTCCGGATTTCCTTCAGGTGATTCTTCAGTATCAGAGGACCGTTCATTTTACAGAACCTCGAAATACGACAGAACGAGCAGAATTGTCAGCAGGCTCCAGACTGCGCTGGTGAAGATCGACAGTTTTCTTCTTTCTTCGATTTTAACTGCCTTGTATCCGAACATTACGGCATTGAATACTGTGATCATTGAATAGAAGGCGGGATTGGTGCCTTTGCCTGTAAATATTTCGTATGAGAAATATATGAATGCCAGCAGAAGCATGGCAA
>JAILGV010000016.1 GCA_024696355.1 Solobacterium sp. | reverse complement strand
GGAATCAACCGGAATCCGGATGCCTGGCTGACAATTGAATTCGGGAGAAAGGTTGATATCGATACACTGCGGCTGGCTGTCAGGGGAGAATTCCCTCATGACACCTACTGGCAGAAAGCATCCGTGCGTTTCCCGGACGGGGCAGAGGAAGAAATAACTCTCAGAAAAACAACTGACTGGCAGAGTTTTCTGATCAGTCGGAAAGGAATCACATCACTTACACTCTGCAAACTGATTAAAAGCAGTGAACCTTCAGAATTTCCTGCACTCTCGCTGATGGAGGTGACGGGGAAGGAAACTGAATCAAATGAAATCTGATGAAAGGATCAGCAATATGACAGAAACAAAATTTGATACATGGAGGAAATGCTGGGAGGAATATCTGCTCGGCAGCCGGCAGGATCCCGTCCGGATGAAAAAACATCCGTTAAAGAAATCTTTCAGATGCTTAGGCGCAATCCGTATGCCTGGGATGTCGGCATTATGGTAGGCATGCAGCAGATTATTCTCGGAATGGGTGCGGCAACATACTACTTCACCTATATCGTCGGTGATATCGGAAAATACGGAACTCTGCAGGCATTCACGATTCTGATGCTCGTTCTCATGTTCATCTTCCCGTATCTCATGAAAAAGATGAGTGTCGCGAATCTTGTTATCTTAGGCTGTGCAATCGGTTTTGCAGGATATGTACTGAACTTCTTTGCCGGTGCCAGTATGACAATGCTGATTATCGCATTCTTCGCAACAGGTTTCTCACATCTTCCTGTATCCTATCTGCAGTCACCGATGCTGATGGAGGTGTCCTCATATAATGAGTACATCGGACTGCCCAGAATGGACTCTTCTGCATCGTCCGTAATGAACTTTATGTCAAAGTGCTGCAACGCTCTTGGTGCAGGTATTCTGGGTATTCTTCTTCAGGCTGCAGGCTTTATTTCAACAACAGGAAACGCTGCAGTTACTCAGCCGGCAAGCGCAGTCTTCATGATCCGCAGCCTCTACAGTCTGTTCCCTGCAGTATTTATGGTAATTGCAATCCTTGCGGCAAGACACTTCAACAAGCTTTCCGCAATGCGTACAGAAATTGAAGAAGAACTGAATTCACGAAATATCTGAGCAGGAAAACCGGTTGCTGACCGGCTGAATCAACGGATGCCGGAACAATGAAAGGATGTATCATGAAGACATTTGAAAAGGGCTTCTTCATCGGTGCCGCAACAGCAGCGCATCAGGTGGAGGGAAACAATATTCACAGTGATTACTGGGCACAGGAACTGATGCCGCATACCAGTTTTGCAGAACCGAGCGGAATTGCCTGTGACCACTACAGCCGTTATGAGGAAGATATCCGCATGATGGCAGAGGCAGGACTGAATGCGTACAGATTCTCGGTTGAATGGGCGAGAATCGAACCGGAAGAAGGAAAATACGATGAGGCCGAAGTGGAACATTACCGGAAGGTAATCAGGTGCTGCAGGGAAAACGGAGTTGAACCTGTCGTAACCCTGCACCACTTCACATCGCCGGTCTGGCTGATCCGCAAGGGCGGCTGGGAGGCAGAGAGCACGGTTGAAGACTTCCGCCGGTATGCCGCGTATGTGACGGAACAGCTCGGCAGTGAGCTTAACTATATCTGCACAATCAATGAGGCGAATATGGGACTTCAGCTTGCGGCTATATCAAAGCGGTTCATGCTGATGGCACAGCAGGCGGCAAAAGCAGCGGCTGCAGGAAAAAAGGCAGAGGGAACCGTTCAGGTCGGCATGAACTTTGAAAAGATGATGGAGAACCGGAAGTACGCGGCATCAGAAAACAATGAGGTTTTCGGGACACCGCAGCCGCAGGTTTTTGTAAGTTCAAGAACACCGGCCGGGGACGCACTGGTATTCCGTGCCCACCAGGCGGCGAAGGAAGCGGTCAAGGCACTGTATCCTGATATCAAGGTAGGCATAACGCTGTCCATGCATGACCTGCAGGCGCTTGAAGGCGGGGAGAAGTATGCGGCAGATGCCTGGGATGAAGAATTCCGTCATTATCTTCCCTTTATCAGAGATGATGATTTCCTCGGCGTGCAGAACTATACGAGAACGCAGTACGGTCCCGAAGGACAGCTGCCGTGTCCGGAAGGAGCGGAACTGACGCAGATGGATTATGAATTCTATCCGGAGGCGCTTGAGCATGTGATCCGCAAAGTCCATGAAGACTTTAAGGGAGACCTGATCGTAACAGAAAACGGCACAGCAGTTTCCGATGACAGCCGCAGGGTGGAGTTTATCCGCCGGGCGCTGGAGGGTGTACAGAACTGCATCAGGGACGGCATACCGGTAAAGGGCTACTGTTACTGGAGTCTGATGGATAACTTTGAATGGCAGAAGGGGTTCAGCATGACATTCGGTCTGGTTGATGTAAACAGACAGACAATGCAGAGAACACCGAAGCAGAGTCTTTATTATCTCGGAGAATA
>JAILGV010000011.1 GCA_024696355.1 Solobacterium sp. | reverse complement strand
GCAGGCGGTTCTTGAGGCAGGGGGAGCGAAGATGGAGAACGTCATCAAGACAACATGCTTCCTTGCCGACATGAATGATTTTGCGGCATTCAACAGCGTATATGCAAAATTCTTCACCGGAAAGCCGGCCCGCAGCTGTGTGGCAGCGAAAGCACTTCCGAAAGGCGTGAAGTGCGAAATTGAGGCAATCGCCGAACTGTAAAGCAGTACACAATCTGAGTTTGACAAAGAGGCGAAAGCGCCTCTTTCATTCTTTTTGAAAACTGTCAGGAAAAAATGAATTTTTGCGTATCAGAAAGCAGTGATCTGCACAGCATACAGGTCTCTGCTTTTAATTGTTTTTGGGCCGGGAGATGACTGCTGTGCTTTGATGGTGAAGTTAACTGTCATGAGTGGCTTCTCTTCGTGCGGCAGCTGGCATGTTTTATGCTGTCTGCTTCTGTTATCCTTTATCATAAGAGGAGAATCATATGGGACTGTTCGGAAAACCAAAGAAAAAAGATGAACCCGATGACCGCTGCTGCAGATGCGGCAGACTGATCAGAAACAGTAAAGACCGGCTTGTATATAAAGGGAAAACGTACTGCAGAAAATGCGGGAAGGATGAAAGAGACTGGGATGAACTGGAATTCCTGGAACTCATTGATGACGATTGAAATGTCGCCCGGCAGGAGACCATTCCGGGGCTGAAAACATATATTATCTGAACAGAAAGAGAGGCGGCAGAGATTATGAATCAGATGAGTGAGGTCCTTAACTACTTCAGAGACACATCGAGAGAGATAACCGACAGCTTCAACCGGGGGCAGATCAGCGAAGAAGAAGCTGTCACAAACTACATTCTGCTCGGATGCCTGATACTGGGAATCGATACGGATATCCCGGTTGAAATGCAGAAGAACATCCTGCAGGATAGAATCGACAGGGCAGTGCTCCTTGATCTGACTGAAGCC
The DNA here is from genome assembly GCA_024696355.1 of Solobacterium sp. Classification (GTDB taxonomy): domain Bacteria; phylum Bacillota_I; class Bacilli_A; order Erysipelotrichales; family Erysipelotrichaceae; genus Bulleidia. Next base: position 1,647 of record JAILGV010000011.1, on the reverse strand, counting down.
GAAGTATCATAGAAGGGGAGAAGAATATGGACAGCTACAGATTAATGAAGATATTTGAAGATACAAAGTATCAGTACGGGAGTGATCCCGTACTGACTCAGGCAGTGAAGGAAACGAAACAGAATTCCTTCTTTCATCCGGCAGATGATTATCCTGAACTTCCGGAAGCACGATATGAAGGTGTTTCAACCGTGTCCGTTACAGGTCACAAGAGTTTTGAAGCAGTTAAGGAACTGAGAAAGGTATATAAGAATGAGCGGATCGGTGTGCTGAATTTTGCATCGGCAATCCAGCCGGGAGGCGGAGTGCAGGAGGGGTGTACTGCGCAGGAGGAATCGCTGTGCAGGTGTTCAACACTGTTTCCGGCTCTGGACCGCAGATACTTCTGGCAGGTTTATTACAATCAGAGCAGAAAGAGATGTGACAGCCGGAACACGGATGATGTGATATATACACCGGATATTGTGATCTTTAAAACAGACGATGCCTATCCGGTTATGATGGAAAAAGAAGACTGGCTGAAAGCAGATGTATATACATGTGCGGCTCCGGATCTGAGATATCATTCTCTCCGTATCAGCGGTTTTACGGAGAATTCCGCGGAAGTCAGTGATGAGGCTGTTTACCGTCTGCATCTGCAGAGGGCAAGGCATATCCTTCACATTGCCGCATATCATCAGACAGATGTGCTGGTGCTCGGAGCGTTCGGATGCGGTGCTTTTGAAAATCCTCCGGAAACAGTTGCGGCTGCATACAGGGATGCACTGAAGGAATACGAAAAATACTTCAGACACATTGAGTTTGCAATATACTGCACGAGCAGTGAATCAAGGAACTTTGCTGCATTCAGAAAAGCTCTTGATGAAAAAACGCAGAAAGCTGAGAGCAAAATCATAATAAAGAAAATGAGCATCACGGATGCCGGCACGGACTGCATCGTAAATGCGGCGAACAGTTCCCTGCGGGGCGGTTCGGGTGTCTGCGGTGCGATATTCGAAAAAGCCGGCTGGAGTGTACTTCAGGATGCCTGCAGCAGGATCGGGCATTGTGATACCGGCAGTGCCGTGATTACGCCGGCATTTAATCTGAATGCACAATACATCATCCACGCTGTCGGACCTGTATGGCAGGACGGCCTGCATAATGAACCGCAATTGCTTTACAGCTGTTACCGGGAGTCACTGAAGCTGGCTCAGGAACATGGCTGTCACTCCATTGCATTTCCGCTGATTTCCGCAGGAATCTTCGGATATCCGACGGAAGGCGCATGGGAACAGGCACTGAAAGCTTGCAGTGACTATCTCGTGGATCATCCCGATGCATCCCTTGAAATAGTGTTTACTGTACTGGATGACAGAATTCTCAATATCGGAAAGAAAATGCTGGAAGGACTGGAAAACCCTGTGCAGGCTGATTCGCTTCAAATTAACGGACAGAGGAAAAATGCCGTTTACTTCCATCTTCCCGGGGAACCCGACGGGTATCTCAGCAACTGGTATCTTTCACCGTTCGTGCTTGACGGCATTCGTTTCAGCTCCAATGAGCAGTTTATTATGTATCACAAGTGCATGCTGTTCGGTGATGCCGCTTCTGCACAGAAGGTTCTGAATACCGATGATCCTGCCGTACAGCAGAAGATCGGACGCA
>JAILGV010000172.1 GCA_024696355.1 Solobacterium sp. | reverse complement strand
TTCTTCAGGCTTCACCTTTTTTTCCGTCTTCTCTTCGGAAGGATTCACAATACGGTCAAGCCGTGCGTCATTTTTCTCCTGCACCTTCTCGTTTTCGTTCATGACATCAGTGTAATCATAGTCATCGGTCGGAAGATGGTCACGGGGATAAAGGTCGGACCCGATCAGCACGATGGCAGGCGTATGGTAATACAGACCGGAACCCCAGGAAGAATCATATCTCTGGAAGACATCCGACTCCACATTCTGCGCAGGCTCACCCGCAGCGGATATTGTCCATGAAGTTTCCGACAGTCTGAAATTGAATCCTGTGCTTTCCGCCAGCGGATCTTTCAGTTTGTCTTCATATTCCGCATGTGCACATGTATATTCCGAAAGATCGTGCAGCAGGATAAGATCGGCACGGGCACTTGCCGTGACCGTTATTGCTGTCTCTTTATTGTTTTCGTCTTCACGGTATCTGTTCTCCGTTTCATCATCCGGTGCCTTTTCAATACCGGAATCTCCGATCTTCCTGCCGATTCCCGAAAACACCAGCTTTACGTCTGCTGAAGTATCAGAAAGATCACTGTCAAAACCGAAGCCGGTTACTTCCAGGTACTGACTGATTACAGTGATCTCATAGATCCCTTTTCCCTTCACGTGAACAGCCGTGCTTCTCTGCCCGTCACCGAAGACCGTGGTAAAGAACGGAATTCTCATATTTGCCGGCGATGCCAGCCTGAATGAAAAGCGTTCCCCGGGATGCGCCGTAAAAACATGAGCGTCGGGTGAGGAAACACCGGGTCCGGACAGCTGTGTCATAACACTGGCGCATTGTCCGTCGGATGAAGATGTCAATGTGTCGGTAAAAGTCACTTCTGTCGGATAATGACCGGCATAAATACTTGAGTATTCCGGACCGGTAACCTCAAGACCGCCTGCTTCCGCGGGAATGAGGCAGATACAGAAAAGGAACAGGAAGAACACGGCTGTCAGAGTTCTTCGAAAAACAGTATTTCCGGTTCTGAATTTGTACATAGTGTAAAATCCCTCCTGTTTGGAACAGCTTTCATCATATCACAAAGAACTGATGATAAAAGAAACTTATCTGCAGTCTTCCGGCACAAAAAAGGATTACCGCCCATATCATGCAGGCAGTAATCCCTTCATTGTTCCGTGCTGCTTAAGGGATCAGGTTTCAATCCGAGAGAGAGAACAGACTGTCCGTTTCCCTCTGACTGTTTCCTCCCTGATCCGTCCGGCACTGCACTGCGGATGCCCTTCTGATGACATCCTCCATGTGAACAGTCCCTTCCGTGATCACTCTTCTTGCGGCATCGTTTTTTGCGACCATGGAGCCGTATTTATTGTAAACGCCGTACGATCTTTTCAGACCTGCAAGCTGTGATGATACAAACCTTCTTACCTGATCATCTTTCAGATTCGCCTGCAGATACTGCAGTTTGCGGACATCGTTCAGACCCTGTCCGATCATTTCAAGCCTGACCGTACTGTGCGGTTCCGGATCAGCCGCTGTCCTTTCGTCAGGATAGATCAGAAGAATGTCGCCCGATTCAAAACTGTTATGATCAAGTTTATTCAGAGGGTCATCATTCCAGGCATTGTACGCCCATCTCAGATACCCGCTGAAGCCCATCTTTTCTCCATACAGCATTGTCCATACGCTCTCATCAGGATCACTGTACGCAAAGGCATTCGGATAGTTTGTGGAGCAGTTGTACAGCGTTGTTTCCAGGCCGAGCTTTTCTCTCCGTTTCATAACCGTGCTGAATTTATTGTATTGTTCCGGTACGGAAGCGATCGATACGGAAAGATAATCAATCTGATCATAAAGAGAATCATTATTAATCGGCACAACATTGACAGCGCTGGCAATCTTCAGTGTCTTTCCCTGAGAGTTTGCATTGGAACGGATGACATCGATTGCTTTTTGAAAATACCCGATATTCCGCTCATCAATAAAGATATATGTTTTGTCGAACCATCCCTTTTCCTCAAGATGTTCTGTGAATTTGACAATAAAGTAATTCCAGTCCAGGTCCCATTCATAGCTTCCCACCTCCAGGAATACCTTTGTCCTGGTTACACCGTCCTCCTCAATGAGCGTGATTGAATTATCAAACGGAAGAATGGAAAAGCAGTCGATTCTTTCATCAATTCCCATGTCCATGCATAACTGCACCCAGGCATCAAAGCGGGAATAATCGTACCAGATAAACCCCTTGTTGTCTCTGTTCCAGGTTATCAGCGACGGCGTGTCATAGTATGTCTGATGAGACCACGGCTCATCGGTAATCGCAGCAGTGATCGATCTGCCTCCCATATCACGATAGAGTTCAAGCTCTTTTCTCAATACGGACAGATGCTTTTCTGAAAACGGCTCCTCGCCCTTCAGGCAGTCGTAATAATACAGTGACGAATACGGATACTGCCAGAGATTCAGCGAGGGCCCTTCCTGAGGAACAGTCAGATCATAAACATACAGCCCCACGGAAAGATGCTGCTGCGACTTTCCGTCGGTCACCACGGCATCCGCATGATAAATGCCGCTTTCCGCATCCGCGGGAACAGGAATGCTGATCCAGTAATACTGCACCTGTCCGGCATGCACTTCTGCCGTTTTCTCTTCGGTTATGATTTCGGGAATCTGCACTCTGGGCGCCTCATTAAAGCCGTAGCCCCATGACCCGTCTGCGTATTTTAAAAATCCGGATGAAGTTTCCAGAACATTTCCCGATGGGGACGTCAGCTGTGACAGAGATACGGACACCCCGCAGTCACTGTCTGAAGTCACGGCAATCTTGAGATAAACTTTGTCATTTTTCCAGGCATGCAGATACGCATATGTTTTTCCCTGATATTCATAAAGGTCATTGTTGACATCATAAAGATCATGATTTCCGGTATAGGTAAAAACAGCATCGAATGTGCTTTCCTCACCGTGAACATTCAGCGGCATCATGACAATGACCAGAATCAGTGCCGCAAGTATTCTGAACAGTCTCATATCCTGTACCTGTACATAACGATCCCGCCGGCTACGGCAACGTTCAGAGACTCAAAACCGTTCATTTCAATACGCAGTCTCCTATCTGCCTGCATCTGCAGTTCCTTATGCACTCCCTGTCCTTCATTTCCGAGAATAAATGCCATATGTTCCTCCGGCAGAATCTGCTCCATCGGCTCTGAAGCATCCAGTGCCGTCGCAATGACAGTGAATCCGTCTTTCTGCAGTCCGCTGACAAGATCATGAAGATCACAGCGCACTACGGGAATATGAAACATCGCTCCCTGCGTTGAGCGGATTGTCTTCTCATTGTAAAGATCACAGCAGTCTTCCGAACAGTACACCGCATCAAAGGAAAACGAAACTGCCGTCCTGATCAGTGTTCCCATATTTCCCGGATCCTGGACCCCGTCCAGAATCAGAACGCGCTTCATATCATTGTCAGGACTGAGCTGTCTCTGTCTGCATACCGCGATCAGATGCACTTCAGACACATTATCGGAGATCTTTTTCATAATCCCCCCGGTCACTTTGATGACATGCCCAAATTCAAAGGGAGAAGCTGTATCCGTAATAATCGTTTCAACGGCATCTGCCTTCAGCGCTTCCTGAATCAGGTGTTCCCCTTCCACAAGAAACAGACCGGTTCTGTCTCGGTCTTTTTTATGATGCAGACGAACCCATTGCTTCACTCTGCTGTTTGTAAGAGACTCAATATATTCCATGCGGTTATCATAACACAAAAAAAAGAGCGCTCAATGCGCTCCGTTTGTGTTTCTTCTCTGTCTGAATACTTCGAATGCAATCACTGCACCGGCCGCGGATGCATTCAGGGCATTTCTGAAATCATTCGCATACGGTATATAAATATTCTGATCCGCCTGCTTCAGAACTGCCGAGGAAAGTCCGCGCATTTCTCCTCCGATGCAGATCAGCACAGGCTGCGTGAAATCCGCATCATAGTATTCAGCGGCATCCTTCCGCATTGCCGCATACACGTACAGGCCCTTTTCCCTGCATTTCTGCACGGCACTGACAGGTTCCTCCATAATGACATTCAGATAATCAGCCGCCCCGGCACTTGCTTTGAGAATCACGGATTCCGCATTCTCCCATGAACGCGGCCTGATAATCAGTCCGTCACAACCCGCGCTGTACAGGCTGCGCATGATGTAGCCGAGATTGAACGGATCCTCCACGCCTTCCAGGAGCACAAGGAATGCATGATCTGTGATGCAGTCCTCCAGTTTCTGATACTGCCTGCATTCTGCCTGTGCAATCACTCCGCCGTGCGTCCTTCCCTGAGCCATTGCATCGATTTCCGCTCTGGTTTTCTTTACAGCGGGAATGCCCAGTTCCTCTGCCTTACGCTCTATAAAATGAATATCCCGGTCATGTTTGTCAGCATCCAGAAAGACGGTATTGACTTTTCTTTTTCCGCCCAGCATCGCCGCTTTTACGGAAACATTCCCCTCGATGATCATAGATCCGCCTTTCTCAGGATATCTCCCTGCCTTACTTCAAAAGGAACAGGAACCGTAATATGCCGCATCGGAACACGGCTGACCTCCATATATTCCCCGTCCTCGTTTTTCATGGACTGCAGGATGAACGTACGGTTGGAAATGCCCGGCTCCATGACTTCAATATTCATATTCAGATCGATCGGGTTCCTTGTTTCAATGACAGCCGTATGTGAGGCGTCATCATAACTGACAACCGTTGCCAGAAATCCGTGATTCACATCCGCATTGGAATTCGGATGATTGATAATCCCGGCACCCTGTACGCCGGTATAGAAACCGGGACATGTCTCTCTGTTTTCACCTTTCAGGATTTCACTGCGGTGATAAGCCATGCGCTCTTCACTGAGCTCCTCCTGTTCGCAGATTTCATCAATCAGATGCCTGTATGCACTGACAATGCTGGCGACATAATATTCTGTCTTCATGCGTCCTTCGATCTTGAATGACGCAACACCTGCTTCAATCAGTCCGCGGATCTGCCCGAACGCACACATATCTTTGGATCCCATCGTAAACATCATTCCGGGTTCACTGATTTCCCTGTTTTCATCATACAGATGATATGACCAGCGGCAGCTCTGCGCACATCCGCCCCTGTTGGCATCCCTTAACGTCATACGGTTTGACAGCGTGCATCTTCCCGAATAATTGACACACATGCCGCCGTGGATAAACGCCTCCGTTTCCACCGGGCATGATCTGACAACAGCCCTGACTTCATCCATCGTGCATTCCCGGGCAAGAACAACCCTGTCGATTCCGAGCTTCTCATGCAGGAACACTGCCGCAGCCGCATTCGTTACGCTCATCTGCGTACTGCAGTGCACTTCCAGCTTCGGCGCCGTCTCTTTTGCCAGCTTCATAATGGAGGGGCTTGCCGCAATTACTGCAGTCACGCCCGCGTCTTCAAGCTCTTTCAGATATTCCTTC
>JAILGV010000141.1 GCA_024696355.1 Solobacterium sp. | reverse complement strand
ATATCTGTTTCCGTCCGGCCATTCGGTTTCTCCGGAAGATACAAGCCGGAAACCGAAAGACCTGCACAGGGCAGTGCTCGCAGTATTCTCCGCCCTGCAGGCATATATGAAATTGCCGGCGTGAAGACGGTTCAAAGCCAGATCAATCAGAGCGGAAAGAATTTCCCTGCCGTATCCCAGACGGATGTATTTCCTGCCCAGACAGATCCCGGTCTCCCTGTATGCATTGTTTTCCGCCTCTTCCATGCCGGCATACCCTATTGCAGTGCCGCTTTTCTTTTCATAGACAATCCAGGCATACGGATGTGCAGCCTGAAAAGCAATTGTGCGGCGCATCCGTTCTTTTGCGTCTTCTTCATTTTCCGTGATTTCCCAGAAAAGGTATTCAGCCGTCTCCTTCTGACTCCAGACATTTTCGTACATATCCTTCCAGTCTTCGAATTTTCCTTTGGCAAGGATCAGCCTTTCTGTCTCAAGTGTCAGATGCATCAGTTCACCTCCGGCATCCTGCTGAAGTCCCTCAGCATGCTGGGATAATCATGACTGTATCTGTATTTGTCCTCCTCACTGAGCTGAAGATAGTCATGAAAGGCGCTGATGCTGATATAACCCGCGGAAAACAGCAGTTCGGTATATGTTTTCCTGTCATAGCCGTACTTCTTTTCCCACTCTTCAATCTTTTTCAGTCCGTAATGATAACAGGTGAAGTAGCCCGGCATCACCAGCTGCGAAGCGACCTGTCCGGCTGCGGTGCCGCGGTCAAATCCCAGTTCCTCCTCATAAAGTCTGACTGCTTCTTCCTCTTCACACTGTTCTTCAAACAGCATCAGATCCGCCCGGATCCGCACGGCGGCATGATGCCTTCGGTATGCGGCAAACAGAGGATAAAACGGATCATCAGCGTAAACATCCATAAATGCAGTCTCCGAGCGGATTGCCGTCCCCTCAATCAGCGGAATATTGTTTCCGTCGATTTTGATTGTTTCCGGTGTGCGGTCTGTCAGTGTCCTGACATACTGAACATGATGTCCGGGATAGCATTCATGCAGAGCATTGATCTTCATCCAGCCGTCGGTCACAGCCCGGAAGTTGAACTGATTCAGAAACATCTGCCCTCTGACGGGAACACACTGATCGTCCCCGCCTTCGTATCCGCCCCAGGGATAGGTTATTCCGGCGATATGGGCAATCGGCCTGCAGAAACAGATTTCATCATCAGGCAGCTTCACATTTTCATGCGCCGCCTTCCGGCATCTTTTCAGGTATTCATTTTCCCGTGCAAACATTTCCTCGGGCGATTCAGCCGCACCGGCATAACGATTCAGCACCTCAGCCGTTTCCTTCATATCCGCCGGCTTCTCCTTCACGGGAAGATGCGCGGCCAGCTCCAGGACCCTGCTGCGGCTTTCTTCGATATCACGCTCACACATCTGCCTCAGTTCATTGATATCAACCCCGTAATGCGTACGGAGGATCTCCGCATATCTTTCCTTATCCGGGCGTGCAGTTTCCCTTTTCCCTGCAGAAACCGTCAGACTGTCCGCAGTCCGTTTCAGCAGTTCTGCTGCGCTGCCAAAAGCTGCATCAAGTTCCTCCCTCTCATCCGTGAAGTAATCAGACAGTTCTCCGGAAACAAGTTCAATGTCAGCTGCCAGGCGATGCAGGGCACCGGACAGACTGTCCGCCTGCTGCGCACTGACCTGTCCGGCCGCATATTCGGCTGCTCTTCCGAGCTGTTTAAGTCTTCCTTCGATCAGTTCCGCTCTTCTTCTGCAGCTGCGCTGATCCAGGCGCACAAAATATGACAGTGTCCAGCCCTCGGACGAAAACATTTCCGAAGGGTCTTTCTTCATATAGCTGATCCTGTCACTGATATCATTCAGAACGACCGCAAAATGCCCGTGCCAGATTCTGTTGACCGCGTCCGTAACAGGAAGCTCCTGCAGTCTTTTCCGCAGGGAAGCGATCTCATCCTCCGTCTGTCTGACCGTGTCCGCATCCGGCACGAAAAAGGTTTCCTCAAACTGTTTCCGCGAGCTGATCCTGTAGTAAAGCAGGGCTATATCCCTGTCAAGCTCCCGGTACTTTCTGACAACTTCCTGATACATATCCGCCACCTCTCTGAACGATATTATAAATGAAAACCATGTGCACATCACTGCACATGGCTTCCTTTAACTGTCAGTATCTGCCCGCAACGGAGCCAATGGCTGAATCAGTCATCCTGTCTCATCGTCCGGATTGCCGCTCTTTCAATATCCAGGCCTTTTTTATACTGTTCAAGGAACCTGTCAAATCCCCTGATATCAGATTCATCTGCCGTAACCGTCACAGATTCACTGTCTTTAAATACCCTGCTGTCAAGATAATCCTCCAGCGTTTCGCCCTCGTCTTTCCAGATCATGTATGCGCAGAGCAGTGCCATGCCGTAAGGCCCGCCTTCCCCTGCTGTTTTCATGACGGAGACCGGTGTCCCGCATGCCGCAGACAGCATCCGCTGTCCCGCTTCCGGTGTTTTGAAGAAGCCGCCGTGGCCGTACAGCCTGCTGATCGTTACGTTTTCCGTGCCGGTCAGAATATCCAGGCCGATTTTCAGCGTAGCCAGTGCTGAAAGCAGATTGGTGCGCATGAAATTTGCGAGCGTGAACCTGGCATCGGGCATTCTGGCAAATACAGGCCTTCCCTCATCCAGATCAGTTACGCCTTCCCCGGAATAATAGTTGTAGCTGAGCAGACCGCCGCAGTCGCTGTCTCCCTCGAGCGCTTTGCGGAACATTTTTGTAAACAGCGTATTCCTGTCGATATCAAACCCGAACTCCTCCGCAAACTCGGCAAACAGGCCGATCCACGCATTGATATCGGATGTGCAGTTGCTGCAGTGCACCATGGCAACAGGTGCACCGGACGGTGTTGTCACCATATCGATTTCACGGTGCACACCGAGGGGGTGATCTGTCACAACCATGGCGAAGTCGCTTGTTCCGGCTGAAACATTGCCCGTGTGAACACGGACGGAATTGGTCGCTGTCATTCCCGTTCCGGCATCACCTTCACACGGAGCGACCGGAATTCCCGCCTGCAGGACTCCTTCAGGATCCAGGAAGCGTGCGCCTTCCTCCGTCAGAGTTCCGCCGCATTCCCCCGCACAGAGTACTTCCGGCAGAATATCCCGCAGTTTCCACGGATAACCCTTTCCTTCGATCAGTCTGTCAAAGCAGCGGACCATTTCTTCATCATAATCACGGCCGCTTTCAGCGATCGGAAACATGCCCGACGCCTCTCCGACGCCCATGACTTTTCTTCCTGTCAGCTTCCAGTGAATATAGCCTGCCAGCGTCGTCAGATAGGAAATATCCTTTACATGCGGCTCATCATTGAGAATAGCCTGATACAGATGTGCAGCGGACCACCGCTGGGGAATATTAAAGCCGAATTTCTCCGTCAGCTGTGCCGCGGCCGCTCCGGTAATAGTATTTCTCCATGTCCTGAATTCAGCCAGCTGGTTTCCTTCCCTGTCAAACGGCAGATATCCGTGCATCATGCCGGATATGCCGATTGCCCCGGAAACCGTCAGTTCAACATGATATCTGTTTCTGACATCTTCCTTCAGCGCTCTGAAGCAGCTGCGCATCCCTTCATGGATTTCCTTCATCGGATAAGTCCATACGCCGCCGGCGAAACTGTTCTGCCATTCATGTGAGCCGGATGCGATGACTTCGTGCTGTCTGCCGACAAGTACGGCTTTGATTCTGGTCGAGCCGAATTCAATTCCGATTACGGTATTTTTCAGATCAAGAGCATTCATTTCTTCACCTATCTGTTAAACCTGTAGAAAAGATCATTCCACTTCATTTCATTGCGGAACTGCCTGAGATCCATGCCGTCGCTGATTCTGACTGCTTCAATGCCCATGGCATCTGCCCAGTCCATCATCTGTTCGGCAGTCAGATCATATGAGAATGCCGTATGGTGTGCGCCGCCGGCATAGATCCATGCTTCGGCAGCGGTCTCAAGGCTTGGCTGCGGTGCCCAGAATGCCGTGGCTACCGGCAGCTTCGGCATTTCTTTTTCCGTATGCTTTACATCGACATCATTGATGATCAGCCTGAACCTGTCACCGAGGTCAATCAGCGATACGGCAATGCCGTGTCCTTCCTTTGCCGTAAACACAAGTCTTGCCGGATCCTCGCGGTCACCCATGGAAAGCGGCTGTTCCCTGACTGAGATCTTCCCGTCTGCCAGTGTCGGACAGACTTCAAGCATATGTGCCTGCAGGATTCCTTCCTTTCCCCTGACGAAGTTATATGTATAATCCTCAAAGAATGATGTTCCCTTTGCGTTTTCCGTGCCTTCCGCCATGATCTTCATCAGTCTGACCATTGCGGCAGTTTTCCAGTCGCCTTCCGCACCGAATCCGTATCCCTTTTCCATCAGTCTCTGGATGGCAAGACCGGGCAGCTGCTTCAGGCCGCCGAGATCACCGAAATGGGTAACGACGGCATGGTAGTTGTGTTCCTTCAGGAAGCGCTCCATACCGATTTCAATCTGTGCCTGCACCGCCGCATGCTGTCTGAATTCCTCGGGATCCCTGCCTTCGGTGACGATCTCATACCTGCTGTAGTATTCGTCCACAAGCGCACTGACATCTTCTTCGCTGACCGCATTGACATAATCGACCAGTACATTGACCGGATACGCATCGATTTCCCAGCCGAATTTGATCTGTGCCTCGACCTTGTCGCCTTCGGTAACAGCTACGTTGCGCATATTGTCCGCAAAGCGCACAACTCTGATATGAGAGCTTTCCATGATGCCGACAGCCGTCCGCATCCATGATGCAATTCTGGCAGTCACTTCATCGTTTTTCCAGTAGCCGGCGATCACTTTTCTTTCGATTCCCATACGGGTGACGATATGCCCGTATTCTCTTCCGCCGTGGGCCGTCTGATTTTCATTCATGAAATCCATATCGATGGAATCATAAGGAATTTCCTCATTGTACTGGGTGTGGAAATGACAGAGCGGCTTTCTGAATTCCTGAAGACCGAGAATCCAGCTCTTCGCCGGCGAGAATGTATGCATCCAGGTAATTACACCCGCACACAGATCATCATTGTTTGCTTCATTGAATGTTCTGCGGATCACTTCGTTTGTGATCATAGTCGGCTTCCAGACAAGCTCAAACGGAAGCTTTCCGCTTCTGTTCAGCGAATCAACGATTTCCTTTGAATGGGCAGCGACATGCTCAAGGCATTCATCTCCGTAGAGATCCTGAGAACCTGTGCAGAACCAGAACTGATACTTTTTCATATAACATCTCTCCTTTACCGCAGTTATTTTTTCTCTGATTTCAGTGTAGAAAAAAACAGCCGGCATAACCATGACTGTTTTTGAAATCAAATTAGACAATTTTTAGATTTTATATATTTCCCTGTATATCTCCAGAAGTTCCGCACTTCTTGAGCGCGAATAGAACCGCTCAAGCGAATGAAGACTCTGGTGCGTTTTCTGCGCATCGGGCGACGGATCGGGATTTCTGCTGTACATTTCCGGCGTCATTCCCTTCCGCCTGTGAAATTCATTGGAAAAATAGCGGTAATCGGAAAAACCGGCATCCAGGCACACATTCTGCATGGACATGTCTCCGGCGGCGATCATTTTGCACGCCGCATTGAATCTGACCGTATTGACATATTCCTGGAATGTCTGCCCGAGTTCGTTCCTGATGAATACCGACATATATGAAAGTGACATATGCTCCTTCTCGGCAAAGTCCGCCAGACGGATCTTATGCATGTAATTCTCGTCGACATATTTCAGAAACCTTGACAGACGTGCCGTGCGCTTTTCACGGACCGCGGTTTCCTCGCTGCTGAGAACATGATGCTCAACCTTCTGCAGAAGAAGCCTGAGTACCTGCGCACACATGGAAAGACACTCAAGCTGGTAGCCGTCCTGTTCCCGAAGATAGCGGTCCATCATGTCGAACAGAACCGCTGCGGCGCGACTCTTTTCATCCGCACTCAGCCTGTCGCTGATCCTGAGATGATCAAAAAAGAGATAATCGATCCGCGGATACGCCATGGAAAACAGCTGCGGGGAAAACTGCAGGAAAAAAGCCGTGCAGCTCTGTCTGTCTTTTCTGAATTCATGTGCTTCAAGGGGATTGAACAGGATCATTTCACCCGGCAGGATCCTCTGCGTCTTTCCGTCTGCCGTAATCACCAGCGGCTGATCAAGAACAAAAAGGAGCTCCCATTCAGGATGAAAATGAGCTGTCCTGTAGTCAATCGTATCAAAGAACATGCTCATTCCCTCAATCTGCGGATATCTGATAATCTCAAGTTCATTCATATTACTGTTATATTATACATTTTTATGATCATCCGGCAGCGGCAGATTCCATCGGAAATCCCCGATTCACTTTAAAGCCCGGTGCGGATGTACGCAGCCGGGCATACTGCTCCACGCAGTCCTTCAGGCTGAAATCATAAAAAAACCGGAGTATTTTCATAATCCGGTCAGAAGCGGTTGTCAACCCTCACCTGATATTTCTCAGAGAATTCCAGATCACTCTGAACAAGATAGAGAATCCCTTCGATCAGTCCGATAATGGCGGGAATTCCCGTCCAGAAGAACAGAACACTGATGATGCCTTCACGGACTCTGCCGAGATAAAACTTGTGGACACCGAAATCTCCGCAGATAATCGCAAGAATGCCCGCAAGATATCTGTTTTTTACCGGCCAGTACATTCTTTCGTCAATGTATTCATCTTCGATATAGTCATCTTCATCCTCATTGAAGATCTCAACAGGCTCCTCATATGACTTCTGATACTGCGCCTGCGCATTTCCCATCGTCTGCGTCCCGGTGTTTCTTGTAAAATTCAGGTCTGAGAGCGGATAACCGCAGTTCGGACAGAACTTGTCTGTGCTGCGGACGGGATCTCCGCAATTTGGACAAAAGTGCGCCATAATACCAATCCTCCGATATCTTTCCTGCGCCGTCCGGAAACTCCGCACGGCAGAATTATTTTAGCATTGTTTCATATCCATATAAACTCCGGATTAATTAAGAATTTCTTATGAGTGATTCATTCGAATTATTTTTAAATACCATGTATAATCCATATTATTCGGAGGGAAATGCCTATGAGTGAGACAAAAAACAGAAATTATTCCATGAAAGAACTGATTTCGAGATTCTCTCCGTACCTCATGAAATACAAAGGTATGCTGGCTCTTGATTTGTTCTGCGCCGCACTGACAACCCTGTGCGATATCGCCCTTCCGAGAATCATGAGCAGGCTGACCAATACCGCTATGATGGATGCGGCGGCGCTGACTGCACAGATGATCATGCGGATGGCCCTGCTGTATTTTGTGCTGCGCATCATCGATGCGGCCGCCTACTTCTATATGTGTTCGCACGGACATATCATGGGTGTCTATATCGAAACGGATATGCGCAAAGATGCGTTTGCCCATCTGGAGAAACTGGGCGGAACATATTATTCGAACACAAAGATCGGTCAGATTATGGGCCGCATCACAAGCGACCTGTTTGACGTCACCGAATTTGCCCACCACTGTCCGGAGGAGTTCTTCATTGCCGCAATCAAGATCATTGTTTCATTTATTATTCTCTGTCAGGCAAGCATTCCGCTGACGGTGATCGTATTCGCCTGCGTGCCGTTTATGTTCTATGTCTCCGTACATATGAACATGCGTCTGAAAAAAGCCTCGAAGGCACAGCGCGTGCAGATCGGCGAACTGAATGCCCGTGTCGAGGACAGCCTCCTCGGTGAGCGTGTTGTCAAAGCCTTCACTGCGGAAGAAGATGAAATCAGAAAGTTTGATGAAGACAATATCAGCTTCAGAAAAATCAAAACAAAACGCTACTATGCAATGGCTGTCTTCAATATGTCGACCCGTCTGTTTGACGGCCTGATGTATCTCTGCGTAATTATCGCAGGCGGCCTGTTCCTGGTCTACGGAAAAATCAACCCCGGCGAACTGGTTGCCTACGTACTGTATGTCTCGACACTGATTGCCACCATCAGGAGAATTGTCGAATTCACCGAGCAGTTCCAGATGGGACTGACCGGCATCGAGCGTTTCCTTGAGATCATGGACACGCCGGTTCAGATTCAGGATGCCCCTGACGCAAAGGAACTCAAGGTTGACGGAGGACACATCGTTTTCAATGATGTATCCTTCGAATATCCCGATGATCACAACCGTGTTCTCCATCATGTCAATCTGGAAATCAGGCCCGGTGAAAATCTTGCGCTTGTCGGCGAAAGCGGCGGCGGAAAGACCACAATGTGCTCCCTGATCCCCCGTTTCTATGACATTACCTCAGGCTCCATTACAATTGACGGACAGGACATCCGCAGCGTAACCCAGAAAAGCCTGAGGGAAAAGATCGGCATCGTCCAGCAGGATGTCTATCTGTTTTCCGGAACCGTTGCCGAAAACATAGCCTACGGAAAGCATAACGCTTCCCGTGAGGAAATCATCGCGGCCGCAAAAATGGCCGGTGCCGATTCGTTCATCCGCGAGCTCCCGGACGGCTATGATTCTTATGTCGGAGAGCGCGGAATCAAGCTTTCCGGAGGACAGAAGCAGCGCATATCCATAGCGCGCGTCTTCCTGAAGAATCCCCCGATTCTTCTTCTGGATGAAGCTACGAGTGCCCTGGACAATGAAAGCGAAGTACTGATCGGACAGAGTCTCGAAAAGCTTTCGCAGGGAAGAACCACCCTGACGATCGCCCACCGTCTGACGACGGTCATGGATTCCGACAGAATTATCGTCCTGGGAAAAGACGGCATCGAAGAGGAAGGAACACACGAGGAACTGCTGAAAAAGAAAGGCACCTACTGGCGCCTCTGGAACGGAATAACATTCAGCTGACCGACAGCAGTCCGCATCTGCGGGCTGCTTTTTTCATCCTTTGTACGGCTGCCCCTCATCGATCAGCCGCTGCATATCTTCACACAGCGGTGCCTCGGCATGCAGAGGCTCGAGAGTGAACGGCGAAAGCAGTGAAATCCTGAAACAGTGCAGTGCCGGCCTCCGGATCAGCTTTGTATTTCCCCGGTACATTTCATCCCCGAGAAGCGGATGTCCGGCCGCCGACAGATGCGCGCGTATCTGATGCGTTCTGCCGGTTTCGATCGTCACTGAAAGACAGGAGTATACAATGCCGTCAAGCACCAGCTCTCTGAATACAGAATATCGGGTGAGAGCCTCTTTCCCGTCATCACTGACTTCACGCTGTCTCTTTCCCTCCGCTTTTCGCAGAGGCAGCCTGATAACTCCTTCTTTTTCTTCGAATATTCCTTCTGCCAGGGCAATATACTGCTTTGTCAGTTCTCCGTGTTTCCGCTGTGCAGAAAGCCTTGCGGCAGCCGGCTGATTTCCGGCATACAGCATGGCTCCCGAAACATTCATATCCAGCCTGCCGACAGGCCTGATCACGAAGTTTTTGCCCTGTCTGCCGTAATGGGCCGTCAGGATTGTGCCCAGGGAATCATCAAGATGCCCGTGTACGGGATGGACGGGAATGCCCGCCGGTTTGTTCACGATGACAAAATCCTCTTCCTCCAGCAGGATATCCGGTTCCGCCTCTGTCGCCGGAACAGGTTTCTGCTTTTCCTCCGGAAATACCACCGTCAGTTCATCCCCTGCCTGCAGCTGTTCCGCAACCCTGATCCTTCTGCCGTTCAGAAGAATTTCACCGTCGAATTTCAGGCGGGAAATCTCATGTCTGGAAAGATGCATGCATTTTGAAAGGATCACGGAAGCACGGACGGTACCGGATTCCGGAATATCTTTCTCTGTCAGTCTGTATGTAAGCGTTCTGTTCATTGGATTTCCTTGAAAAAGACAGCGGAAGCTTTTACTTCCGCTGCAGTTAATTACTGAATCTGTGTACGCAGATAGCTGTAGACGAATTCGTCCAGATCGCCGTCCATGACAGCGTTGACATTGCCCGCTTCACAGCCTGTGCGCAGGTCCTTGACCATCGTATAAGGACAGAATACATAGGAACGGATCTGTGAGCCCCATTCATTTGCCTTCACCTCGCCCTTGATCTCGGCCATCTTCTTTTCGTTTTCCTTGATCTTCAGCTGCAGCAGCTTACTCTTCAGCATGTTGAGGCAGGCTTCACGGTTCTGAATCTGAGAGCGCTGTGTCTGACAGAAAACCACAATTCCCGTAGGCTTGTGTGTCATACGCACTGCCGAGTCGGTTTTATTGATATGCTGTCCGCCGGCACCGGAAGACCGCATTGTCACGATATCAAGATCCTTTTCATCAATCTCGATTTCAACATCGTCCTCAAACTGCGGCATGACTTCAACAGACGCAAAGCTCGTATGTCTTCTGGCATTGGAGTCGAACGGCGAAATGCGCACCAGTCTGTGCACGCCGTTCTCCGCCTTCAGATATCCGTATGCCATCGGTCCTTCAATCAGGATGGAACAGGATTTCATGCCTGCTTCCTCACCCTCCTGATAATCAAGAACGGTCACCTTGTATCCCTTGCGCTCGGCATAGCGGCAGTACATCCTGTACAGCATGCCTGCCCAGTCCATCGCTTCCGTTCCGCCGGCACCCGGATGGATTTCCATAATTACATTGTGCTGGTCGTACGGTCCGGAAAGCAGAACCTGGAATTCGAATTCCTCAAACTCCTTCATGAATGTCCTGTATTCATCCTCGACAAGTTCCTGCAGTTCGGGATCGAGGGATGCCTTCAACTCATCCAGACCTGCATTCAGTTCTTCCGCACTTTCCATCAGTTTTGCATGATTTTCAACAAGTGCCTTCAGTGCATTTGTTTCCCTGATCAGCGACTGTGCTTTCTTCTGATCGTTCCAGAAGTCAGCCGACGCCATCACTTCTTCATTTTTCTTAATAATCTCCGACTTAGACGCGAGGTCAAAGAGATTGGCCAAGCTGCTCCAATTTTGCCTGGCTGCGGGCTAAGCCCTGTTTCATTTCAAATAATTCCATGCTTTTTCTCCTTTATGCCTGTTCCGGTGTGTTCCTCAGAACAACTTTCAGATTCATGCAGTACGCTGTAATTTCCTGCGCAATGCTGTTCATCATGTTTTCGAACATCTGGAAGCCTTCCTGCACATATGCCTGCAGAGGATTGTCCTGTGCATAGGAACGCAGTCCGATGCCGTCCCTGAGCTTGGACATCATATCGATGTGGTCAACCCATGCCCGGTCAATCACTTTCAGTGACATGTCACGTTCAAACTGACGGATCTGATTCCGTACCGGATCAATCTTGTCGTCATATGCTTTCCATGCCTTTTCAAAGGCAGTTTCATTCGCTTCCTCACGGGTCTTTGCGATGAATTCATTCTCACTGAAGATTCCGTCAAAGCCCAGCTTGTCAAGAGACTCGCAGAGTTCCTTCGGCATAACTTCCTCTGTTCTGGATTCCGGATCAACATTTGCCGCAACGGTATCACTGATCACCCTCTGGAACATCTGCCTGATTACTGAGTGAACATCATCATTGTCCAGAATGAAGTTTCTCTGGTCATACATGACTTCTCTCTGCTGGCGGAGAACATCATCATACTGAAGCAGCTGCTTACGGGCGTCAAAGTTCACGCCTTCGACACGCTTCTGTGCTGATGTGATTGACTTCGTAATGGTCTTGGACTCAATTGCTTCATCGCCCAGCTGCTTGAAAATACCTTCCATGCGCTCACTGCCGAACCTGATCATCAGATCATCCTGCACGGATACATAGAAGCGGGATTCACCCGGGTCTCCCTGACGTCCGGAACGTCCTCTCAGCTGGTTGTCGATACGTCTGCTCTCATGGCGTTCGGAACCGAGCACGCACAGACCGCCGAGTTCCCTGACGCCTTCACCGAGCTTGATATCGGTGCCTCGGCCGGCCATATTGGTGGCAATCGTTACCGAACCCTTCTGTCCTGCCTTGGCTATGATCTCGGCTTCACGGGCATGGTTCTTGGCATTCAGAACCTCGTGGCGGACCTTCTTTTCCTTCAGCATTTTGGAAATCAGTTCGGATGTTTCAACTGCAATCGTACCTACCAGAACCGGCTGGCCTTTCTGATTCCGCTCGATCACCTCATTGATCAGGGCATTGAACTTTGCCTTCTTGGTGCCGTATACAGCATCCGGATGGTCAATACGTGCCACCGGTCTGTTTGTCGGAATTTCATATACAAGCATGTTGTAGATCTCATGGAATTCCTCTTCCTCGGTCTTTGCCGTACCGGTCATGCCGGCAAGCTTGTTGTAAAGACGGAAGAAATTCTGATATGTGATCGTTGCAAGAACTGTTGTTTCCTGACGGATTGAAATACCTTCCTTGGCGCATACAGCCTGGTGCAGACCGTCCGACCATTCACGTCCCTTCATCAGACGTCCGGTATTCGGATCGACAATATCGATCTCATCATTTTCCATGTCAACGACGTAATCGATGTCCCTGCCCATGATGTAGTTTGCTTTCAGCGCCTGGTTGATCCGGTGCAGAAGCTGGGTGTTTTCGAGATTGTAAAGATTTTTGACACGGAACATCTTTTCCGCTCTGGCAATACCTTTTTCCGTCAGCTGGACATTTCTGCCCTTGATGTCAATCTCATAATCGCCCTCTTTAACGATCTCATCATCTTCCTTCTTCTGCTCCTTCAGGCCTTTGGCAAAACGGTCAGCCTGCAGATACAGGTTGGCTGTCTGGCGCATTCCGCCGGAAATAATCAGAGGTGTTCTGGATTCATCGATCAGAATGGAGTCGACTTCGTCAACCAGCGCGAAGTTCAGACCGCGCTGAACTCTGTCCTGGGCACGTGTGACCATGTTGTCACGCAGATAGTCAAAGCCGAGCTCGGAATTGGTTGTGTAGGTAATATCACAGTTGTATGCCGCACGCTTCTGCGCGGGGGTCATCTGTCTGAGATTCAGACCGACCGTCAGGCCGAGCCATCTGTGAATCTCACCCATCCACTCGCTGTCTCGCTGAGACAGATATTCATTGACTGTTACGACATGCACTCCCTGACCGGTCAGCGCATTCAGATATACCGCCATAACCGAAGTCAGAGTTTTACCTTCACCTGTTTTCATTTCGGCAATATCGCCGCCCTGCATAACAGCAGCACCGACGAGCTGCACGTGATACGGATACTCACCGATCACCCTGCGGCAGGCTTCGCGCGCCGTCGCAAACGCTTCGGGAAGAATGTCATCCAGTGTTTCGCCTGCGGCCAGTCTTTCCTTCAGTTTCGGTGTCATCGCCTTGAGCTCTTCATCGCTCATGGCTGCGTATTTTTCAGCGAGATCCTCTGCCGGTTTTATCTTCTTTTCAACTTGTTTCAGCCGCCGTCCGTCGACGTTAAACAGCTGATCAAATACATTTGCCATAATAAAAACCTCCTGATCTTTCATCAGCGTGTTTATTATAACCTGCCTAAATCAGCCCTTCAAGGCGGTTGATGCCCGGAACCGTGTTCCGGCACATAAGCGCAGGCATAAATCATCATATCGATGTCCCTGCTCAGGCAGTTCAAAGCAGACCGCAGCGTTGATCCGGTTGTAATCAGATCATCACACAGTACAATCCTGTCAGGAATCTCTGCATCTTCCTTCAGCCTGATCCGCTGCATGATCTGTTTTCTCTGCACAGCCCCAAGCCGTTTCTGTTCTGTTCCGGGAAGCTTGACAAACGGCTCTGTCATATTCATGCCCAGACATCCGAACATGAGCTGAAGATGGCTGAACCCCCGCTCCTGCAGTTTCTCTGCTGTACTGGGCATCAGAACCAGTGTTCTGCCCCTGAACAGATGCCGCAGCCTTTTCCTTTCACGGAAGAGAAAAACATCGGCCAGCGCCTCGTCGCCAAGCTCCTTGTACTGGATCAGACATTTTGAAAATGCCTGATTGTACAAATAGGAGGAATATCCCCTCACACCGCTGATCCTGAACCTGTGCCGGTCCGCTGTCCACTGTTTCCGGCATTTTCTGCACAGCAGGTCATCCCAGAACAGCGTTTCGCAAAGATCGGCGCTGCCTCCGATCGCTGAGCCGCACATCAGACAGCGCACAGGTTTGCCTCCTCGATCTGCTTTCTGCATTCCTGTGCAAGCCGGCTTTTTTCGCCTGTCAGAAACAGGACGTCCCCGTCCGGATATCTGAATGACCGGCCGGCGCGGCCTGCCATCTGCACCAGTCCCGCTTCATCAAAAACCCTGTGCTGTGCCTGATAAACAGCAACGGATACATTCTCCACCGTAACCCCTCTTTCCAGTACTGTCGTACATACAATAACACCCGCTTTCTCACTTCTGAATCTTCCGATCACCGCATCCCGGTCTGCCGTTTTTGACGTGCATACACTGCATTTCGTGAATATCCCGAGAAACAGATGCATGGTTTCAGCCATGCGGATTGTCGGAACAAAAATCATGCGCGGATGATCCTTCTGCTTCCTGAGCCATGTCAGAAGAACCATCAGCCGGTACAGCAGCGGCCCGCATCTGATCTGAGGTACGGGAAGGTCATGCCCGTGCGGTCTGCGGTTCAGCTTAAAGCATGTGATCTTTCCTTCAGCTGTCATTTTCTTCAGCTGTGCATCCGGTGTTGCCGTCAGGTAAATCATGTGTCCCCGGCAGGATGTGCGGGCAATTCCGTGCAGAACAGCGTCTCCCCGGAAAGGAAAGGCATCCGGTTCATCAGCGTATGTCAAGTAAGGACTAAAAAAATATTGAACTTTTTCAGAAGAAAAGCTCCGGATTCTGCAATCTGGAGCTCTTTTCTGATAGATGTTCAGTTTTACTGTTCCTCCACGAACCGTTTAAAGATGTCGGAGAACTTCCATATGATCTGTGCATGCCGGTCATCTGTTATCTCAACAGACTCTATGAATGCTTGCACCATACCGCTTGTCAGCTGAGATTCTTTGGAATATTTCTTTATCTCTCCGACCAATTTTTCAGTCTCAGGATCTTCAGAGGTCCTTATTACTTCCAACTTGTTTCCAAGTTTTGCAATCTCGGCGGTGAGGGCAGATGATGCTTCATCCAGCTTCTGCTTCTTGGACAGGAACTTTTCTTTAGGAAGGTCTCCGGACATATACTTGTCCATGTTGGAATACTTGTCAGAATCGATTTGTTTCAGTTCCTTCTG
>JAILGV010000100.1 GCA_024696355.1 Solobacterium sp. | reverse complement strand
GAGTCTCCTCTGGGGAGAATGAAAATCAGTGAAGACGGAAAAGGAATCTGTGAAATCATTTTCAGTGACGAGTATGCAGAGGATCAGTCTCCGCTTCTGAAACATGCGGTTACTGAACTGAAGGAGTACTTCGGAGGAGAGAGGAAAATATTTGATTTTCCGCTGTCAATGAAAGGGACGGAGTTTCAGCACAGGGTTTGGAATATTCTGAGACAGATACCGTTCGGAGAAACGGTATCCTACGGACAGGTGGCTGAAATGGCAGGCAACAAAAAAGCCTGCCGTGCAGTTGGCATGGCAAATCACAGAAACAGGATTCTGATTGCGGTTCCCTGTCACAGAGTGACTGCGGCAGACGGTTCGCCCGGAGGTTATGCATTCGGAACGGACATAAAACAGAAGCTGATTGACTTTGAAAGGGGAAGGATCAGACTGCTATGAAAAGAAAAAAACTGAAGAAAAGCATAAAGATACTTCTTGCGGTGCTCTGCACGGCACTGCTGGCAGAGATAATTCTCTTTTTTGTGCAGAGAAACAGAAAGGCTGAAGAAGAAGTGGCTGCGGCGGAAGAAACTGCCGTTCCTGAACCGGCATCCACGCCCGAGCCGACACCTGAGGTATATAAGGCATCCCTGTTTATTACGGGAGATGCTCTGATTCACGGCACGGTCTGGAAAGATGCATATCAGGCGGACGGAACTTATGATTTTTCAGGACAGGTGGAACTGGTCGGGAAACTGGCGGAAGGCTATGACCTGAAATATTACAATCAGGAGACAATTCTCGGAGGCACCGAGCTCGGCCTGAGCGGTTATCCGCTGTTCAATTCACCGCAGGAAGTCGGAGATGCCATGGTCGGCATGGGCTTCAACCTTGTTTCAACTGCCACCAATCATTCTCTTGATCAGGGGCAGACGGGAATCAGGAGATCACATGATTACTGGAAGCGGCAGGAGGATGAGCACGGCGTTCATATGGCAGGCACATACATCAGTGCCGAAGAGCAGGCGGAAATCCCGGTGTATGAGGTGAACGGCATTACCTATACGTTCCTGTCATGGACCTACGGCTGCAACGGTCTGCTTCCTTTGGAAGGATATGAATGGTCCGTAAATATTTATACCGGACATGAAGATGAAATGCTGGAACAGGTCAGAAAGGCTGATGCGGTCAGCGACGTTACCATTGTGGCTCTGCACTGGGGAACGGAATACTCCATGGAGGCCAATGAAGAACAGAAGCGTCTGGCTGTGGAACTGTCCGAGGCCGGAGCGGATATCCTGGTGGGCAACCATCCCCATGTCATCCAGCCGGTGGAATGGGTCAATGATCATAAGACGATCTGCTATTACGCTATGGGAAATATGATCAGTGCCCAGCTGGAGGAACAGAATCTGGTCGGAATGGTAGGCGGTCTGGATATCGTGAAGACAGTATTCAACGGGGAAACAACAGTAGAAATAAAAGATCCGCGGGCGGATCTGATCTATACATATTATTCAAACGGATATGTGAATTTCAAAGTCATTCCGTTCAGTCAGCTGGATGACGCGCATCTGTACAATCATGATGCCGTATATGAGAAGTATGTCACCAAGATCAATGAATATGATGATTCCATTATTGTCGGTATGCAGTAAAAAAGCAGCGGGTTGAATCCGCTGCTTTTATCAGCATCCTTTTCTGTCCAGACTGCAGGCGGTATGTGACGGGTCAGGAGTTTCGTAGTGTCTGACCTCCATGCCGTTTTCCTTCATCCAGTCTTCCCAGTTCAGGAATACGGTTCCGTCTTCCCTGACCAGGGCAGGCAGACCGATATCGTTGATTTCCTTGCAGTGATCAAACACCGGATCGATATCGCGCATCATCAGGAATACTTTCAGATTGCGGAGATTTGCATTGATATCAATAAATTCATAAGGGACGTTGTTTGCGTCAAAGTTTGCCTTGCATTCCCTGCAGTCAGGGCACATCGGACTTCCGTATACTTTAAACATAGAACACCTCTTTCGCCATTATGATACCGCAATACCCGCCGGAGATTTTAAAATTTGCCCACGGCTGCTGATTAAAAATCCGTCTCACTGCGCGAAAATGGACAGTATATGACACATGTTCATATAGAAACGGTTTTCCACTGTTTTCAAAATACATAAAATCACATATTTCTGCAGTAAAGAATCGGTATAATAATTATAAATAGGAGATTTGCGAAGAAAGGAAGATAGAAAACATGTTTAATTTTTTCAAAAAGAAGGCACCTGTTTTAGAACCTGTCAACTGCGCAGATAATGAAATTGTTGCACCGGCTGACGGAGAGTTGATTGACATCGCTACAGTATCCGACGAGATGTTTGCAGAGCAGATGCTTGGCAAGAGCATTGCTTTCAAGTTCAGCGGCGATTCGGCTGATATCTGCGCTCCGGCAAGCGGAGAACTGACAGCGATCTTCCCGACCGGACATGCGTTCGGCATTACCATGAGCAACGGTGCAGAACTGCTGATCCATATCGGTATCGACACTGTCAATGAACAGGGCAACGGATTCAAGGTTGCCGGAAAGAAACAGGGTGACAAGGTCAGGGCAGGAGATCTGATCGTAACTGTTGATCAGAAGAAACTCAGTGCAAAGTACGATATGTCCACAATGGTGATTGTGACAAATCCGAATGATCTGGAAGTCGTATTTGATGAACCGAAGGCTGTTAAGAGAGGAACGGTCGTAGGTAAAATCGGTTAAGGCACAGCCGCTTCGGCGGCTTTTTTATTTGCCTTCCGCGGGTTTATATGAACAAAAAGACAGGAATGAAAAATCTTTCATAAAATTTGCATAAAAAACTGTAAATATTTGCATATTTTGTGTGTAAATAATTACACTTTCCTGTATAATTCAAATCGTATTACTTAAATACGTATTATCAGGAGGAAAGAAAGATGAACAAGCTCTTCAAAACCAGTCTTGCAGCTTTGCTCGCTTTAGGCCTTGCAGCCTGCGGCAGTTCTGATGCAGCATCAACAACTGAAAGTCCGGCACCGGATAACACTGCAGCAGCCGACGGCGGCGCAGATGCTTCCGATGCAGCGGGAAGCGATACGCTTACTGTTGCACTGGGCGGCCAGTTTACAACATTTGATCCTGCTCTGAATTCAGAGACGATCAACTCCAACGTTCTCAGTCATATTTACTCCAGTCTTACAGCTCTCGACAATGAAGGTAAGGTCATTCCTGATCTTGCTGAAACATGGGAGACAAGTGAAGACGGTCTGACATGGACATTCCACCTCAGAGACGGAATCACATACAGTGACGGCACGCCGATCACTGCAGATGACTTTGTCTTCGGTGCTCTGCGTTCCCTGTCCTACGGTGTCGACAACTCATGGATGATCGATGACCTCTGCAACTATGTTGTAGGCGCCAACGATTACCGCAACGCAGCACTGGAAGCTGGCGAAGGCTTTGACTGCACAGTTGAAGACGCATCCACAGTCGGATACAAGGCTGTTGATGACAAGACAATCGAAATCAGTCTGATCATGCCGTGCGCATACCTTGACAGACTGCTGACAGGCGGAACCGTATATACACCGCTGCCTGCAACAACTCCCCAGCACACTTCTCTCTGGGCTTTTGAAACCACTGACTATGTAACAACCGGTGCTTATACACTTGTTGAAGTCAATGAAACAGAGAAGGCAATCGTCAAGAAGAACCCCAACTACTGGAACGCTGACAGTGTTCTGATGGAAAACATTGAATTCCTCTGCATGCCTGACGCTGATGCAAAGATGCTGGCATTCCAGAAGGGTGAAGTCGATGTAGCTTCCGCAATCGCTCTTGATGCAGCTGCCCAGTATGTCGGAACAGATCAGCTCTGGATGCAGCCGATTTCCTGCAACTACTATCTTGCAATCAACTCAGGCGAAACAGGACCTGAATGGGCAAAGGATGCCAGAGTCCGTAAGGCTCTTGCACTTGCCATTGACAGAACTGTTGTTTCCCAGTCAATCGGTCTTGGTTCAACAGACTTCTATCCTCCGCTGAACGGACTTGTTCCTCACGGATTCAGCACACCTGACGGAACCGACTTCCGTGAAAAGTCTGACGCTTCCGGATATGCACTCGATTATGATCCGGCAGCCGCAAAGGAACTGCTTGCCGAAGCAGGATATGATGAATCCAATCCGCTGGAGATCACACTGAAGTACGGCAACAACGGTGTACACGCTGACGTTGCAACAGTACTGATGGGCATGTGGTCCGCAATCGGTGTCAATGTCAAGCCGAACCAGGTTGAATCCGGTGTTTACTACGATCAGCTCGACGGCGGTGACTTTGAAATCGGACGTTACGGCTGGTCCGCATCTTCATCCCCGATTTCATTCCTGGAAGTCTGGACATCTTCCAAGCAGGTTACAGCAGCTGTTGACGACCCTGCATATGATCAGATGATTGCTGATATCCGCAGCATCGCTGATGCAAACGAATACTATGCAGCTCTTGAAGCAGCTGAGAAGTATCTGATTGACGAGAATGTATACGCAATTCCGATGATGGAATGGTATGATGCGACAATCGTTCAGGACTATATTTCCGGACACAGAATGGCCGGTGTTGATCCTTACTACGGAGAAGTTGTAAAGAACTAAAAACAGTGCACATGAGGGGTGTTCATTGAACACCCCTCATTGTTCATAATTAATGGCCTGCAGAAGTACGTGCTTGATCATATATTTCTGCGGTTCATTAAGAAAAGGAGAACGGGATGATGGAGAAAATTACAGTTTCGGATATTGCGAATATCAGGACAATCGCTGATTTAAGACTGAATGCTTCCGGCAGTAAAGCTGTGTTTACTGTTGTGTCGCCGGATGTTAAGAAGAATGATTACTGCTGGAATCTCTGGATGCTTGATACGGAAAGCAAAAAGGTCAGGCAGATGACGCATCTGGGCAAAGACTCTTCTTTTGTGTGGGATGACGACAGTACGCTTCTTCTGCATACAGAAAGAAAACCGGAGGACACTCCCGAGAAAATCGCTGAAAAGAGCGTATTCTACCGTCTGAATACAGACGGAGGCGAAGCGTATGAGGCGTTCAGCGTGGACTGCAATGTATCGGATATTTATCCCGCGGGCAAAGGAAAATATGTTCTGAAAGTACTTGTTGACAGAAATCTTCCGGACTGGAAGACGGTGGACAAGGAAATCTGTGAGGAAGAAAAGGATTATCACATCTTTGACGAAGTTCCTTTCTGGGGAAACGGCAGGGGGTATATTTCCGGAAAACGGCATACGCTGTTCCTGTTTGATGAAGCGGAAAAGAAGATGGAAAGAATCACGGATCCGTACGCAGACGTGGCATCTGTCAGAATCAGGGACGGAAAGATTCTGTATACGGCATGTACATGGAAAGATCTGATTTCTGTTTATGATGAAGCATATCTTTACGATATCGACGCAAAGGAAACGAGGACTCTGATCGGAAAAGACTGTCTGCATATAACGGCGGCCGCGATCTGGAAGGACGGATAGCTGTTTACAGGATCAGACATGAAGCCGTGGGGAACAGGACAGCTGAGTGATTTCTGGTATATGGACCGGGAGGGAACACTGACAAAGACGCTGCCTTCCCAGGGACTTTCCCTCTATGATTCGATTATCGGAGACTGTGCCAGAGGAAACGGACAGTGCCGCCTGGTGAAGGGTGATGCATACTGGTTCAATGCCTGCTGTCATTACTCGGTGGAACTGTACAGGTATTCCGGCGGAACTGTCGAAAAGGTACTGCCGTTTGAAGGCGGTGACATTTACGGATTTGACATTCATGATGATCTGATTGTCTTTACGGCAAGCAGCCGCGGCTGTGCGCAGGACATTTATATCGGAAATCTTGCGGACGGCAGTTATGAAAAGGTGACGGATATCAACGGTGACTGGCTGAAGGACAAGTATATCGGAATGCCGGAGTATATTCCGTTTACGGACAGGGACGGTGTCCGCGTGGACGGATGGGCAGTCAGGCCGATTGATTATGATGAAACGAAAAAGTATCCGGCTGTTCTGATGGTGCACGGCGGACCGCGCTGTGCCTACGGTGAGATATTCAATCATGAAGTACAGGTATTTGCCTCTGCAGGTTACTTTGTCTTCTACTGCAATCCGAGAGGATCGGAAGGCTACGGTGAAGAATTTGCAGACCTGAGGGGAAAATACGGAACGATTGATTATGCGGATGTCATGGACTTTATTGAACATGCGGTAAGCCTCTATCCGGTTGACCTGAACAGGGTCTATGAGGAAGGCGGAAGCTACGGCGGATTCATGTCCAACTGGATCGTCGGTCATACGGACTTCTTTGCGGCGGTATGCTCGCAGAGATCGATTTCCGACTGGGTATGCGACTTCGGTTCCTCGGAGATCGGTGTGACATTTGACGGCAATGAAATGGCCGCAACGCCGTGGACGGACATGCAGAAGATGTGGGACCAGTCCCCGATCAAATATGCATGCAATGCAAAGACGCCGATTCTGTTCATTCATTCCCTCGAGGACTACAACTGTCCGATCCAGCAGGGAGTGGAAATGTTTACGGCGATGAAATACTTCAATGTTCCTTCACGCATGTGCATCTTTGAAGGGGAAAACCACAGCCTGAGCAGAACCGGAAAGCCGAAGCACAGAATGAGAAGGCAGAACGAAATGCTGAACTGGTTCGATAAGTACAGGAAAGGAGAGGACGGGCAGAATGCTTAAATATATTCTGAAAAGACTGCTGCTGGGAATAGTCACGCTGTTTGCACTGATGACGATTACGTTTTTCCTGATGCATATTATTCCGGGTTCTCCTTTTGCGGGAGAAACGAGCCGGTTAAGTGCCGAAGTCAAGCGTAAACTGATCGAGGCATATCAGCTGGACAAGCCGATCTGGTATCAGTACATGACATATCTGAAAAATGTATTCCGCGGCGACTTCGGCACATCGCTGAACCGCAAGGGAACAAGTGTCATGTCCATCATCGGAAAGGGTCTGCCCTGGACGATGAAGCTCGGCGGAGTTGCCTTTATCGTAGCGATGGTTCTCGGTATTGCCCTGGGTGTTGTCTCTGCTTTCTCCAAAAAGCAGTGGGTGCAGAATTCAGCGGCGTTTATTGCAACGATCGGTGTCTCTGTTCCGAGTTTCCTGCTTGCTCTTCTGCTGATGTATGTGTTCGGTGTCAGACTTGATCTGCTGCCGCTGATCGGCCTGCAGTCCTGGAAACATTACATTATGCCTTCACTGGCGCTTGCCCTGGGACCGATCGCAATGATTTCGAGGCTTGTCCGTTCTTCGCTGAATGAGGAAATGAGACAGGATTATATGATTCTTGCCAGGGCAAAAGGAACATCCGCCCTGCGGGTGGTTCTGCATCATGCGCTGAAGAATGCTCTGATTCCGGTAATTACATACGCCGGACCGCTGCTGGCAACGCTTCTGACAGGTTCCTTCGTTGTTGAAACGATGTTTACTGTTCCGGGCATCGGCGCGGAGTTTGTAAGCAGTGTATCAAACCGTGACTATACGATGATTATGGCTCTGACGATTATTTACGGCGCCATGATTATTGCGGCAAATATCATCACCGATCTGATTACGGCAGCGGTTGATCCGCGTGTCAGACTGAAGTAAGGAGGTTGTTATGGAAGAACGTATTATTGAAATGTGCGGACTGCCCGTGGAACAGCTTCCTGATGAAGTGTTTGAAAAACTTCCGGACAGTGAAAAGAATTCGGAATTTGTTGCGATGGAATCCCGTACATACTGGAAGGATGTATGGATGAACTTCAGAAAAAACAAGCTTGCGATGGCGGGACTGATTTTTCTGATTGTTATGATCCTGTTTGCCATCTTCGGTCCGATGTTCTCAAAGTATACATATGACGGACAGGATTTCACCTGCATCAACCAGAATCCGAGTCTGCAGCACTGGTTCGGAACGGATAAGTTCGGAAGAGATCTCTTCGTCCGCATTATGTGCGGCGCGAGAATTTCCCTGGCTGTAGGCTTTGCGGCTGCTTTCCTGAACCTGATTATCGGCGTTGTATACGGCGGAATCTGCGGGTTTGTCGGCGGAAGAGTGGACATGGTTATGATGCGTGTCGTGGATATTATTTATTCCGTTCCCACGCTGCTGTATGTCATTCTGATTATGCTGATTTTCGGATCGAACATGTTCTCCATGCTGGTTGCGATTGCTGTTTCAAGCTGGCTCGGCATGGCACGTCAGGTAAGGGCACAGATTATGTCCCTGAAGGAACAGGAGTATGCGCTGGCCGCAAAGGTCATGGGTGCCTC
>JAILGV010000024.1 GCA_024696355.1 Solobacterium sp. | reverse complement strand
CATGTCAGAAGAACCATCAGCCGGTACAGCAGCGGCCCGCATCTGATCTGAGGCACGGGAAGGTCATGCCCGTGCGGTCTGCGGTTCAGCTTAAAGCATGTGATCTTTCCTTCAGCTGTCATTTTCTTCAGCTGTGCATCGGGTGTTGCCGTCAGGTAAATCACATGTCCCCGGCAGGATGTGCGGGCTATTCCGTGCAGAACTGCGTCTCCCCGGAAAGGAAAGGCATCCGGTTCATCCAGGATCAGCAGGTCAAATGCCCGGTAATACCGGTACAGCTGATGGGTTGTGCAAATAATTAAATCCCCGTCGGTTTCCTGTGTATGACCGCCGCATACGGCAATGACCTTCGCCTTCGGAAAATACTGCGCCAGACGTTCCCTCAGCTCCAGGACCACCTGTCTGCGCGGAATTGCAAAACAGACTTTTTTCCTCTGCTTCAGCATCTTTGCAATACTTAAAACAACCAGTTCTGTTTTTCCGGCCCCGCACACACAGTGCAGCAGTACATCTGTCCTGTCGGTCAGTTCCGCACATTTCACAGCTGTCTCTGCCTGTTTTTCAGTCAGCGGATACTGCAGGGAATACTCTTCGCTGCCGGCGGAAGCTGAAGAAAGAGACACCGGTTCCTTCTCTTCCTCCAGCATGATTCTCCCGAATGAAATACATCTGCGGCAGTACCATCCCCTGCTTCCTTTGTAAAAATATGTTCTGTCTGTATTCAGACACCTCGGACACTGCATAAGAAAAGACCTCCTCACACTATATATTTGTAAGAAAGTCCTCTTCTCCCTGAATTTTCTGATAATAACTTTACTGTCTGATCAGACAGCCTGGTCTCCTTCTTTCTTCAGCAGAGGTGCTGTCTTCTTCGGTCTCAGGACAAAGAGCGTGACAAGGGTATAGACTGCGATCCAGATGAGATATCCGCCCCATCCTTTCAGACTTGGCGCAGACATGATATTGACCGGAGTATTGCCGCTCAGTCTTCCGCCTGCGATGAATCCCAGCATATCGTATATGGCATGCAGGAAAATCAGATACCAGATGTTCTTCCCGGTACGGTAGTAGATCGCCCCGAAATACATTCCGCTGAAGATGTTGACAACTGCCTGTATAACTGCCGAGGCCAGAGGAATCTTAGCCCCGATCCCGTTGAGCAGATGAACGCCGCCGAATACAGCACCTGACAGAAAGACCGCAGTCAGAACCTGCTTAACGCTTGTTTCTCCGAAATACCGGTGCAGCGTCCGTTGGATCAGTCCCCTGAACAGTACTTCCTCGCCAAAGCCCACCAGGAACATCTGCCCCAGAAACAGGATCAGTTCTGTTCCGGTAATGGTCGCTTTGATGATTTCCGGCAGCCCCAGAAGAAACTGCAGCAGAAGCAGCACAAACAGAAGACCTGCCGAGAGCCATCCCTTTGAGAGATACCTGCCTTCCGATTTAAAGAGATCTGTCTTCTTCAGGAAGACAGCTGCGCCAAGTGCCAGCACAGCCAGAAACAGCTGCCCTGCATAATAACCGGCAAAATCATTCTGAAACAGTTTCTTGATAAACCGTCCGAAAACCAGATACAGAAGCAGACAGACTGAAACTGCAGCGATTGTAATCAAAACATCTTTTTTTGTTGTCTTATGGTTCATGTCCGGTCCTCCCGAATAAACATGCTGCTTTAAATAAACACGTTACTGTATACCGGCTTCTCTTTCAACGGAAAGGCACACAAGGACACGATAACAGGCACACGGACATCATCAGAAACAACTCTCTGCATACCGACTGAATCAGCTCGGCGATATCAGTCATGCATGTGATTCAGCGGCAGATACAGCAGAATCAATAAATATCTGCCATATCAGTTTCACGGAAATTAGTCTGTACCATTCTCCAGGGGTAATCTGTCCACCAGCCCATAGTCACTGTCCTCCTGTTTTTCATTAAAAAGAATTATGATTATTCTTACATTATTAATGTATCTCCCGCCATCTCCAAATTGTATTTTCATTTTTGCTTTTCTGTCTTGAAATTCGTTATCCCGGATTAATGATCCCGGCAGGCATGCCGCCTCTGTCAGCCCGTATCAGAAGAAAAGCCGGTCCGTACAGACCGGCTTCTCTGATGTTTTTCTGAGTACAGGTGTGATCCGGATTCTAGTCCAGGTCTTCCCCGTTGGAGGCAATGACTTTCTTATACCAGTAGAATGAATCCTTGCGGGAACGATCATAGGTTCCGTTTCCCTCATCATCTGCGTCAACGTAGACAAATCCGTACCGCTTGGTCATGGACACAAGCGAACATGACACCAGATCGATGCATCCCCATGGAGTGTAGCCCATGATATCAACACCGTCATCGATTGCCTCCCTGATTGCTTTGATGTGCTCTCTCAGATAGGCAATGCGGTAATCATCATGAATCTTTCCTTCGGCATCCGGCTCTTCAAAAGCTCCCAGACCGTTTTCCACGATATAGATCGGAAGATGGAACCGGTCTCTCAGTTCATTGAGGGAAATGCGGAGTGCAGTCGGATCAATCTGCCAGCCGAAATCACTGGTCTGAAGATACGGGTTCTGCATGCGTCTGATGAAGGCCCCGATTCTCTCCTGCCGCTTCGGATCAGCGGTAACTACAGAAGAGAGATAGTAGCTGAGGGACAGGAAGTCCACTCTGCCTTCCTGCAGGATCTTTTCAAAGTTATCTGCAAATTCGATATGAATGCCGTGCTTCCGGTAATATGACATGATCCATTCCGGATAACTGCCGCCTGCCATGACATCACTGAAGAACATGTTGTACTCTGTTTCTTCATGTGCTCTGAAAGCGTCTGCGGGCGCCGGTGTTTCCGGATACAGATGATGAAGATTGAACATGTTGCCGATCAGACACTGCGGTGCATGCTCGTGGGCATACCTGACCGTCAGGGCGCTGGCAATGAACTGATGATGCAGTGCCTGATGAGCCAGTGTGTCCCAGTGACGCTTCTGCTCTTCCGGCAGGGCATTGGAGAACGGATACATTCTGAGTATGTAAGGCTTGTCATAGTCCAGCAGAATGCCGCCTCCCAGCCACGGTACTGCGGTCACCATATTGATTTCATTGAAGGTGAGCCAGTATCTGACTTCATCCTTATATTCATCGATCAGAAAGCTTGTATACTTCACAAACGGTCCGATCAGTTCCTTTGAAACCCATCCGTTGTATTTATCCACAAAGCCGATCGGAAGCTCATAATGGCACATCGTGACCAGCGGTTCGATACCGTACTTATGCAGCTCCCTGAAGACGTTATGATAGAACTCCACTCCCTCGGGATCCGGTGTTTCCTCAAGACCTGTCGGGAACAGTCTCGTCCACGATACTGACATCCGGAACGACTTGAAGCCCATCTCTGCCAGAAGAGCAATGTCTTCTTTATAGCGGTGATAGAAGTCGATGCCTCTGCGGTTCGGAAAATTAAGTGCCGCTTCTTCTGCTCTTGCCTTTTCCAGATCAGCTTTCATCATGAAGTTGCACGGTGTCTTGGGACCTCTGTAATAGACATAGTCCAGGTGGGAGAGACCCTTCCCGTCCGCACATCTTCCGCCTTCGATCTGAGCCGCAGATGTCGCACCGCCCCATAAGAAGCCGTCAGGAAATCTTTTCATCGGGAATTACCCCTGTGCATCAATCTCGTCAGCCTTTTCGTCCTTATACAGAACGAGCGTCATGACGAACGTAACAACAGCTGAAATAAGCACGGCGACGATCATCCACTTGAGGTCGGTTGTTGCACGGGTCATCGGGTTAATGAAGACCGGGAATGTGAAGAGGTTCGGAGGTCCGCCGGCATAGGAACCGACATTCATCAGTACGCATATAAG
Organism: Solobacterium sp.; assembly: GCA_024696355.1. GTDB lineage: Bacteria > Bacillota_I > Bacilli_A > Erysipelotrichales > Erysipelotrichaceae > Bulleidia. Next base: position 15,316 of record JAILGV010000024.1, on the reverse strand, counting down.
TCCGCCGACTGCCGAGCCGATCATGGCTGCATATAACGGTGTCTTGTACTTGAAGGTAATACCGTACATGCCGGGTTCAGAGATGCCAGGGACAGCATCGGAGAATGCACATGAGTATGCCAGTGCCTTGCGGTCCGCGTTCTTTGCCTTGATGGCAACAGCCAGACAGGCAGCTGCCTGCGTGTACTGGAACAGGAAGCCTGCAGGATGCGTAATCGGGTTCTTTCCGATTCTTCCGGCAAGCGCCATGGCGACAGCCATCAGGTTGAAGTGCATTCCGGTGATGACGATGAACGGATAGAACGCACAGAATATCGGGATGAGAACCGGTCCGACGGCATTGTAGGCACCGATCAGCAGTCCGGCGAAGCCTTCCGACAGGTAAGCACCGATCGGAGCCAGAACCAGAAGTCCCAGAGGAACCATAATTGCCAGTTCAAGCAGCGGAACGAAGACGAAGCGTACAGCCTTCGGAATGACTCTGTTGAGGAATCTTTCAAGATATCCCATCGCGAATACGCACAGGATAACAGGAATAATTGTATTGGAATACGTTGCAGGATGGATCGGAACACCGAACAGGAAGCCGGCATTGCCGGTGCCCGGGATAATTGTAGGAGGGCCGCCCGGATTAGGGATTGTAGCGCCTGTGCCTGCCTTGCAGAGTTCTACAAAGTCAGGATAGACAAGGATAAGGCCCATGAGGATACCCATGGCAGCCTTGACGTTGAATCTTCTGGATGCGGCGTAACCTACCAGGACCGGCAGGAAGTAGTAAGCTACATTGTAGACCCAGGTGAAGGTCGCAACCGTCGGTGAATCCGGTGCAAGAACGTGCAGGTTGATCAGCAGCATCAGTACTGCCTGCAGAAGACCGCAGGCCAGCAGAGCCGGCAGGATCGGGAAGACGCACGCTACGATCGCCGGGAAAATCGATCCGAGGATCTCCCTGAATGTCTTTTTCGGCCTGACGAGATCACCGTCGAGGTTTTCGTTGATGACGGCAGCCTTTTCGACACCGGTCACCTTTACGAAAGCGTCATACACTTCATTGATATCGTTTCCGATGATGACCTGTACCTGGTCGCCGACCATCTGTGCTCCGATGACACCGAGCTTTTTGATCTCATCAAGTCTGACCAGGCTGGCGTCCTTCGGAGTGATGCGCAGTCTTGTAATACAGTGCGCAGCGTGGGCTATGTTGTCTTTGCCGCCGACAAGTTCGGTGATCCGCTCAGCCAACTGCCCGAAGTCTTTCTTTGCCATAATTCTCCTTTCTCCTTAATAAATTATGTTTATTTCTGATATCCCCCTTTTGAGGATACTGAAGCCATGTTTACTTCTTCGGAATGAATCCGAAGCATACACCGTATGTCAGATAATCCAGCAGGAACATCTCATCTGCGGCGATCCTTCCCGCATAGTTCTGACTGCCGTCATTCCGCACCGGTTTCCGTACGATATGCACCTCTCCTTTATAACGCGGGATACTGCCGTTGATGATGACGACATCACCGGGTTCAAAATAAGCTTTGTCACATTTACGGACCGGAATGGGGACCGGCCGGTAATCGAAGCGTCCCCAGCGTGACCGGATAATCAGATGGGTATATTCCGAAGCATTGTGCTTTGTAAAATCAAACAGTATTTCTTTTTCAATGCCGGATATGTCATCCGCCGTTTCAATGCTCAGCGGAACTCTTTCAATATCGCCGATCGGAATCTGATCACGTATTCCGGGGAAGTAGAACGGTCTGTCCTCCCCGTATACATAAATCTGTCTGAGAGTCTCCGCGGCTTCCCTGAATTCTTCTTCATCAGCGAAGGCATTTCCGATGATCACCTCATCACAGCCCAGGGCAGCCATATGCCTGATCTGCAGACCTACAGGCATATCCCTGTTTTCCTCAATTGTCGGAAGACCGTCGGATACAGGCCAGGGCCCGTGGGATCCCTTCACTCCCGATGAGATGAAGATCTGCGTCTTCATGCCGTTCTGATGGAAGAACCTGTTCGCCCGGCAAACACTCCCGCTGTCCGCTCCGGTATTGCGGAGCGGATAGAAATTATATGAGCCGGTAATTCTGGCGGGATCACCGCCCAGATCAAGGATCCGCTTTACGGAATCCACCAGACTTGCATTCAGCTGAACACCGAGTCCCTGATTATTGTTTACGATCTTTACATCCCGCTCGTCATTGAACATCAGATCAAGTCTCAGAATATCGATGCCGATCTGTCTGAACACCGACAGATTTTCGGGAGAAGCTCCCATCTGGATGAAGAAGCGGGCATTGCAGTCACCGATGACCTCCATGCCGTGCCTGTGCGCCGCATCGCATAAACCTCTGAAGCATCGGATAATCGATTCTTCCGTGCCTTCCACGGAAAACAGACTGGTAAATACCATCGAAAATCCGTACTTCTGCGCAAGTGAAAGATATCTTTCGATCTCTTCTGATGTTTCCTGTTCCGGATATAATGAGACACCCAGCCGGATCATATTTCTCTTCTCCCTTTCTTCGCAAATGATATTTACAATGCCGCATTCAGAAAAAAGATTCCGTTTCAGCCACGCTTAATACATAAACAAATGTTTATGCTTTAAGGTTAAGCCTCAAACAGAATCTTTGAGTTACTATCCCTGACTTCTGATTTTATAATAGAAAACAATGTAAGCGCTGTCAATGCGGTGTTTTCAGAAAAAGCCGCTGTTCATTCAGATGCTGTTTCTATACCCTCGTCACCAGCCGGTTGATATGCATGACCAGATAAAGTATTTCCTCATCGCTGATGTCTTCACGCGCCTGTTCCTTCAGATAATCCGCCACTTTTCCGGCACAGGCAAAGGAATCCGGATAATTCTTTCTGACCTGCCCGAACAGTTCTTCATTCCGGCTTTCAATCTGCTCCGAGACAGAAAGACGGCGGATCAGGTAATCAAGATGTGTCGCAAAACGGCTGTAATTGAAGGAACTCCTGTCGATGGCGATCGAGAACTCTTCTTCAATAATTTTTGTACAGTTTTCTGTAATCTCAGCTGTATCCGGAGAATCCTTCTCCCTGTCATCCAGGCGGTCGGCAATAAAATGAAGCGCCAGCGTTCCAGCCTCCTGACGGGGAAGCGATACGCCCGTCATGTCTCTGATGATTTTCAGGGAGCGTTCCGCCAGCTCCATTTCCTCCGGATGAAGCATCCTGATATCCTGCAGGATCGGCATCTCCAGATAGATATTTTTATCCCTGCGCTCTATGGCAAACTGCAGATGGTCAGCCAGCGAGATTGCCTTGGAGGAAGGATAATTCACGGAGAGCTCATCGGAGACCATGTCAATAATACAGACCGCCGTGTTGATAACCACAGTCGGAATGGAACGCAGGATACCATAATCCGTATCTTTGATATTGTAAAAAGTGCGGTTGATCTTCGCGAGCGGTATTTCTTCATTCGGACGGTAAAAACCGATTCCCTTGCCGAAGACGATAACTTCTCTTCCCTTGGAATCCAGACAGTGGGCGATATTATTGTTTATGCTCTTAATGACCTTCACTTGTTTCTCTTTCCGCAAAAAACTCCTGTCCCGCCTTTTGAAAAACAATCACACCGGTATGATGTCTGTTTGAAAAAAGCAGCAAAGAGTCCCTGATTATTATCTCTTTTTTACATAAAATCAGTGTATTAAATTCATATTTGAAAGTCAACAAAGCGGCAGCCTGCCGGAAACTGTGACAGCATTCATTTATTCCGTAAATGATCAGACCTTTCTTCATATAGCTGCGGCAATAAAAAGAGAATGCATCCCTGCATTCTCCGTCTTTTATATGTGACTGTCCGCTTACTCAGCCTCTCTGACAACGCTGTCTTCATAGCACATGGATGTACTTGTCCCGCCGTCAAGACGGATGGCATTATACACATCCAGTTCCAGCAGGAAGTCCTGCACCTTTTCATCTCTCATTCCGTTCCAGAAACTGATCAGATAATATGTGCCGTCTTCCTTCTGCGCCAGACAGCTGAAGGCATAGTCATTGCTGTGGTAGGCATACCAGCCGTATCCCCCGGTAAGATCCTTTCTCTCTCCGTCCACAATATACGTATAGGAGCCGGATACAGCACATTCTGATTCAACTTTTTCGCCGATCCATCCGGTGCCGTTTACGGCATCCTCACCGCTGTACACAAGCTTCATCAGTCCTGTTCTGTCCCAGTAGGCCGTTGCATAACCGCTGCCGTAGTCAGGTATATTCGGCTGTCCGTTGAAATACGTCCATTCCCCTGCCATTCTGACGCCGCCCACCGGCTGGCCGTAATTGGGATTGGTATGCCATGCGTAATAATTTGCATTGATTCCGCCGGCACGGATATATCCCTCACTGACAAGTCCCCAGTCATAAATCTCATTGAGCCACTCGGCATGACCCATATAATCAACCTTGACGAAGGTTGTCTCGGAAGGCATGACTTCCAGCATATCGTAGTTGATGCCGTTGAAGTTTCCGGTATGATGAATGATCGATGCTTCGGTATCCTTCAGAGTATAGATATTCACCGCTGAGCCCACGGCATTGTTGAAGCCGAGGATAAACGTATTGGAACTTCCCTGCCCCCATGCTTTATGCACCATTTCAGCTCCGGCACGCAGTGTCTGATATTTCAGAGAAGTCAGCACGGCACACAGAGCCGCTGCAGTTTTAATCAGTTTCTTCATATGTATTCAATGGTAACCGAATTCATTCAGAAAAGATAGTCTGCAAACAAAGCCCGTACTGATGTAAAATGGACAGCATGAAAAAGATTATCCTGCTGGTTCTGCCGGTCATTCTCCTTGCCGGCTGCTCGGTAAAAGAAAAAGAGAAAGAAATCACGGTTTTCCGCAGTACGGTGTCATCCGTTTATACCGGCAAAGTCAGACGGAATATACCGGATGGCGAAGGTACGGCACGGATGGAGAACGGAGCCGGTGTCGAAGGCATATTTGAAAACGGAATTCTGATTTCCGGTGAAGCTGCAGACGTGCCCTACAGCATTACATACAATGACCTGCCGGTCAGCGGCGTCTATTCCGGAGAAGTCTCCGGTCAGCTGCCGTCCGGAACCGGAAGCTTCACCGCTGAGGGCTTCTGTTACAGCGGAACATGGGCCGCAGGCGTCCCCGAAGGACCGGGAACTGTTGAAGCGGAACACTTCAGAATCGATACGCCGTTTGAAGTCCTTGAGGGCAGCTACAGCGGTGAATTCAGGAACGGGCAGGCCGAGGGAAGCGGAACGTTCATATATCAGAGTGACGGGGATGAGGTTCAGATGGAAGGAAGCTTTGCCGGCAATTCGTTTGACGGACTGCTGGTAAAGACGGTCCGCTATCAGGATACCGTCAAGTCCTATCCTGTTTATTATCAGAAAGGATGGCCTCTGAAAACCGCCGCGGCAATGATCGCCTATCTGGAAGGCATGCGGAATGAATCATACTGTCTCAGTGAAGCCCAGATGTCCTTTATTTCAGATCATTCCGACCTGTTTGACAACAGTCAGACCGGGCAGAATTTGCCGGAGGAATACAGCAGTACATTTGACTATGCGGCTTTCTCGGAAGACAGTGAACCGGCTCTGATCATGATCAGGAATGCAGAGATCAGATCCCTGCAGCGTTACAAACCCTATTCAGGTGCAGATACGGTTACAACAATGATCGTCAGGAACAATGACGGATGGTACCATCTTGTATTTGCAAGGTCCGTGGAAGATGTAAGCCGGGGTGATGTCGTGAATATCTGTGCACTTCCCCTGTGCCGCAGTACTCTGACAGCGCCGGAGCAGGATTATCCTGCTGTCGACGCAGCCGGTGCCGCAGTTATCATGCCCTGAAGCATATTCTGTTCTGTAAAACCGGAATCTCAATCATAAAAAAGACAGCTGCATGCAGCTGTCTCTTTTCGTGTTTCGGAATATTCCTTATTCAGGCTTTGCAAACTTGATCATTGTAGCGCCAGTCATAGCGTCTGCGCTGATCAGTGAAATCGGAGCCTGCTCGAAGTGCAGTGTTTCGAATGTTCCTGTGTAACCGGATTCTGTTGTGAATTCGATTGTGTAAACCTTTGTCTTTGATTCAGATAAAGGAAGATCAAATGTCAGGTCATAGGATTCATCAGCTGCGAGTCCTTCGCCGGCCAGGTTTTCGCCCTTTTCAGCAGCGCCTGTTTCATACAGATACAGGTCTGTAACTTTTTCTCCTGTCTGGTTGTAGATCGTGTAGGCAGCTGTAGCTGACGGTTCCATGAAGCTGATCATTGTAGCTCCTGTCATCTGGTCAGCAGAGATCAGATAAATCGGAGCCTGCTCGAAGTGCAGTGTTCCGAAAGTTCCTGTGTAGCCGGATTCTGTTGTGAATTCAACAGTGTATTCCTTCTTTTCAGCTTCGGACTTGGGAAGATCGAATGTTACGTCTGTTGTTCCGCCGTCTTCCATTCCTTCGCCGGCCAGGTTATCACCCTTTTCGGAAGCACCTGTTTCATAGAGATACAGGTCTGTGACTTTCTCACCTGTTACGTTTGTAAATGTATAGGCTGCTGTCTGCATTTCATCATTTGCAGCTGCCGGTTCTGTTGTGGATGAGGCGCCGGAAGAGCCGCAGGCTGTCAGTGCAAATACCATTGCACCGGCCATCAGGCCTTTAATAAATGTTTTCATGATATTTCTTTCTCCTTATGCTATTGCTAGCAAATGCTATTCTAAGGCTAACACGGTAATAATAATATTAAATTTAATTGATATGCTTATAAATAAAATTTATAATCAGAAAGAGGTACTGTTTATGGAAATGCTCCAGCTTGAAATCATGCGTCATCTTGCAGAGACTCTGAGTTTTTCAGCAACTGCAGAGATGCTTCATATCACCCAGCCTGCGGTTACTTACCATCTGAAGAAGCTCGAAGACGAACTCGGCATCAGGCTTTTTGAACGCAGCACCCACAGCACGGCACTGACCGAGGCCGGAAGCGAATTCTATCAGTATGCCGCCGATATCTGCAATACTGCACTTCTTGCCCGCCACCGCATCAACGCCGTAAAAAAAGGAAATGCCGAATCCGTCCACATCGGAGCGGCATACGGCTGCAGCCCGCTGATTCCTGCCTTCCTGAAAAAAATATCGGAAAACTTCAAAGACGCCCAGTGCACGGTTACGGTCATGACTGATCAGGAACTTACCGCTTCGGTTTCGACGCAGGAATGCGACGTTTATATGGGAGCCAGTACGTTTTTTCACAACAACAAGCATTACAATCTGATAGAAAGAGGAACCAGCAGTCTGAAGCTTTTTCTGCCTGAGGCGGCTGCCGAACGGTTTGATATGAAAGACTGGTCCTCACTGAACAGACTCCCCTATCTTTCCATACCGCAGAAAAATGCTGTAATCGTTCAGACTGTTGAAAGCATCATGCGGAATCATAATTTCTATCCTTCCAATATCATCCGTCTGAATGATACAAGCATCATTCTCGAAATGGTCAGCAGCGGAACCGGCTTCGCGATATTCGGGAGTATCTTCGAATCCCTGTCAGGCTTTTCTCATATCAGAACCATGGAAATACCCGATGAAGAAGCCACATACCGTATATGTGCTGCGATCAGAAACAATAAAAGGTCTGAGCTGCTCACTTACATCGCGGGACTGATCAGGCAGGAAAACATCTACCGCGGCATAATAAACAGCTGAGCATGCGCTCAGCTGTTTTCTTTAAATACACTATCTGCATATCTGACGGTCGCCATGGCATCCTTTGCATATGCATCGGCACCGATCCGGCCGGCATACTCCTGCGTAAGCACGGCACCGCCGACGACGATCTTCGCATCAGGCTTCCTTTCCCTCAGCAGTCTGATTGTCTCCTCCATACTGACGACGGTTGTCGTCATCAGGGCGGACAGTCCCACCAGACGGATATTCTCCCGGACAGCTGTTTCAGCAATCACTTCCGGCGGGACATCCTTGCCCAGATCCAGAACTTCATACCCGTAGTTTTCCAGCATGACCTTAACGATATTCTTTCCGATATCATGAATATCTCCCCTGACAGTCGCAAGGATCACCCTGCCTTTCTTCTGCCCGGAATTGTCCCCCACAGTTTCCTTTATGGCTGCGAACGCTGCTTTCGCCGCATCAGCACTCATCAGAAGCTGCGGCAGGAACAGGGTCCCCTGCTCAAATCCTTTCCCGACTTTATCCAGTGCCGGAACCAGTTCACTGTTGATCAGATCCAGGGGAGCCATCGTTTTCAATGCTTCTTTTGCGGCCTTCGATGCCTGTTCTGCCAGTCCACGTTCAATACAGACCCCAAGGCCTGCCGGCTGAGCCGGAACAGTTTTTGATACAGATCCGGTTCTGACTTCTGATGTTATTTCAACATTGCCGTATGCCTGAATATACTCCATGCAGTTGTCATCGTTTCCCGTCAGGGCAAGCGATGCCCTGAATGCAGCCATCATATCTGCGTTGTTCGGATTGATGATTGCGCATGAAAGACCGTTTGCGACAGCCATGGACAGGAAATGAGAATTAATAATCTGCCTGTTGGGAAGTCCGAACGAAATATTAGATACACCCAGGATCGTGCTGACATGCAGCTCGTCACGGGCTCTGCGGATCGTTTCCAGTGCCGTATTTGCTGAATTCTGATCCGAAGATATCGTCATGGCCAGACCGTCAATCACGATATCCCTGCGGGCAATCCCGAATTCCTCTGCCTGACGGCAGATTCTTCCGGCAATCTCAAGACGGCCGCCGGCAGTATCGGGGATGCCGTTTTCATCCAGGCAAAGCCCCACGAGAACACCGCCGTATTTTGCAATCAGCGGCATCACGGCCTTCATGTTTTTGGCCTTTCCGTTAACGGAGTTGATCATCGGTATGCCGTTGTAAACACGCATGCCCCTTTCCAGGGCTTCCGGATCGGAACTGTCCAGCTGAAGCGGCAGGGATGTAACACCCTGCAGTGCCCTGACAGTCTCCTCCATCAGCGCAGGCTCATCGATTCCCGGCATGCCGAGATTGACATCCAGAATATCTGCACCGGCATCCTCCTGTCTGAGCGCCTCCTGCAGAATATAATTGATATCATGCTCCGCCAGTGCCTGACGGAATCTTTTTTTGCCGGTGGGATTGATGCGCTCTCCGATAATGACGGGTTTTGCACCGATTTCAACTGCTTTTGTGCCGGAGGTTACAACTGTGCGCTTTCTGACATTCCGTCTTACCAGCGGCCTGTTTTTCAGCAGTTCAATTGTTTTTCTGATATGATCCGGACCTGTTCCGCAGCACCCTCCGGCTACCTGAATGCCCAGATCCGCCATGTCATTCATTACGGCAGCGAACTCATCTGCCGTAACATCATAATAAGTGCGTCCGTGTTTTTCCTTCGGCAGGCCGGCATTCGGCTTGACGATCAGCGGAAGATCCGTCAGTTCCGACATCTCCCTGACGATCGGATACATCTGCTTCGGACCGAGAGAACAGTTGATTCCCAGTGCATCCACACGCAGTCCCTCCAGCAGTGCGGCAATGCATTCAGGCGATTCCCCCGTCAGCATCTTTCCGCGCTCATTGAATGTCACGGTAACCATGACGGGAAGATCGCTGTTTTCCTTAGCCGCAAGAACAGCCGCCTTTGCCTCATATCCGGAACTCATTGTCTCAATCACAATCAGGTCGACGCCTTCCCGGACACCGATCCTGACAATTTCCGCATACAGTTCAACCGCTTTTTCAAACGGAAGGTCTCCCACAGGCTCCAGCAGTCTGCCGGTCGGTCCCAGATCGAGAGCGATGAAAGCATCCTCCCTGCCCGTCTGAATCCTGGCGGCTCCGGCATTGGCCACCGCCGCCCTGACGATTTCCTCCAGATTGCCGGGAAATTTCAGCCGGTTGGCACCGAAGGTATTTGTATAGATCACATCACTGCCGGCATTCAGATAATTGCTGTGAAGCGCAATGACGTTTTCCGGTTTTGTCAGGTTCCAGTTTTCAGGCAGTTCACCGCCTCTTAAGCCCATGGACTGAAGTATGGTGCCGCTTCCTCCGTCAAGAAACAGCCATTCTCTGCCAAGCAGTTCTCTGAAAGCCGTCATAATTCCTCCCTGTATGAATAGATGCAGTCTGCTCTTTCCGCGCATGCATCACATCCCTGTTGAGCATCACCCTGACACGCCGCCGCACCGATAAACGCCGTCACAGACTTGGACGGTATCATCAGAAGCGTGTCGGTAAGCGTAATTCCGCATTCCTTCGACATATTCAGAATGCGCATAAAATCTCTCTGAAGCTCAAGCGGAAGATCACCGTATCCGGGAGAAAAACGCGGTCTGAGAACATTGCCTTCTTTTTCCTCCCTGATCCGTATCTCTTCATTTACGCGGTCACACAGATCTTCGGCCATGGCAGAACCTGCCGCCTGAAAAACTGCCGCCCGGGACATGGATGTCACTTCGGCACGCCTGATCAGCCGGTCGCATCCCGGCCCGATCGTGCAGGCCGTCATATATACGGCAGAACAGCCCTTCAGATTCCTGAAGAGGCCTTCGCTGCGGATATGCATGTCCGCAATATCCATTGTCCCGTCATCGTGAAAAACAACAGGAAAACGTCTGTATACAAAAGCCGGGACAATAGCCTCCTCCAGCTGTCTGATACAGTCACTGATCATTTCCGTCATTTCCGCAGAAGGCTGAGACCCCCGGTATCCGAGATATCTGAGCACTTCCTTTCTGTCTGCCTTTATCATCTTATCAATGCCGAAATATTGTTCATGATACCTTCGGCGACATCCGGCTTGTTCATGGAATAAACGTGGATATGCGTAACCCCGTTGGCGATCAGATCTACAATCTGTTCACTGGCATAGATGATGCCTGCCTGCTTCATCGCCGCCGGATGATCCCCGAAATGATCGACAATCGCCCTGAATCTTGCCGGCACATCCGTTCCCGACAGGGCAACGGATCTGGCCAGCTGGCGCTTGTTCGTGATCGGCATGATCCCCGGCAGGACAGGGACCGTGATCCCCTTTTCCCTGATCCGGTACAGGAAGTTATAGTAAATATTATTGTCGAAATACATCTGGGTCGTCAGGAAATCACATCCCGCGTCAACCTTTTCCTTGAGGAAGCTGATGTCATCCTTTTTATGTTCGCATTCAATATGGCCTTCCGGATAGCATGCACCGCCGATGCAGAGATCACTTCTCTCCCTGATATACCTGACCAGATCAGACGCATGGAGAAAATCCTTTTCGGTATGTCCGTCCTTCGGCATGTCCCCGCGGAGAACCATGACATTTTCGATTCCCGCCGCCCTGATCATTCCGAGCATCCCGGAAACAGATTCCTCAGTGGATGAAACACAGGTCAGATGCGGAAGAACCGTCACATTAAAGTCATTCCTGATGGCTTTTGCGATATCCAGCGTATATTCCCTTGTCGTACCGGCTGCGCCGTAGGTGACACTGATAAAATCCGGATGCAGCGCCGCTATGCTTCTTGCCGCACCGATTACAGTTTCCATATTTTCAATTTTCTTCGGAGGAAACACTTCAAAAGAGATTGTCACATTTTCCTGTTTAAGCAAGTCACTGATCCTCATGTTTTTCTCCTTTTGCCTTGATTCTACTACATTTGTCCCGCCTTGCGGGATTTATATGAATCCGCCGCCGGCTGTGCATTCATGCTAAGATTAAATGGACATCATACAAAAAGCGTCAGGTGCCGGACGATACGGTCCGGTGAAAAGGGAAACAGGTGCGAATCCTGTACGAACTCGTCACTGTATCTGAAGAGCAGACGTCCACCAGTGTCACTGGGAAACCGGGAAGACGGACGGATGCGATGACTCACAAGCCAGGAGACCTGCCTGAAGCTGTGCGATAGCCACGAGAGCCTGGCTGCACGTCTGAACAGATACATTTTTATGTATTGTTTTGTGTGTGCACATGTCAGCCTCTCTGTCAGACGGAGAGGCTTTATATTTCGGAGGAAAGAGGAATATGAAAGATCAAAAAAAGATTCTGGTGAAAATTGCAGCTCTGGCAGCGGCCGTACTGCTTCTGTTTGTGCTGTGGAGAGTATTCTCGCCGAAACCTGCCGCAGGCGCAAAAGCTTATATTGTGGAAGTTGTCGATAAAGAAGGACAGAAAAAAACATGGTCCGGAAAAACCGATGCGGAATATCTGAAGGATCTGATGGAGGAAATCACCGGAGACGGTTTCAGTTATGAAGGATATGACAGTGATTACGGTTTCTATATCACTTCTGTTGACGGTGTCACGGCCGACTACAATACGGACGGTGCCTACTGGGCAATCTTTGTCAACGGTGAATACGGAAGCTACGGAGCGGATCAGCAGCCTGTAACAGACGGCGATACCTACCGCTTTGAATATACTTCCGGTTTCTGATATGAGATTTTCCAACGGTACGCGTGAGCTTGTGCTGACCGCTGCGATGACGGCGGTTCTTGAAGTATCAAAGCATGCGCTGGACGCCCTGCCGAATATCGAACTGATATCCCTGCTTGTCATCCTTTACACGCTTCATTTCGGGCTGAAGAAAACCATGGCATCCGTACTGATTTTTTCGGCGGTCGAAATGATGATCTACGGGATCGGTATCTGGACCGTCACTTATTTCTATGTCTGGCCTGTGCTTGTCCTGCTGGCCAACGCCTTTAGAAATCATGCATCAAGGCTCAATATTTCTCTTCTGTCTGCCGTTTTCGGTCTGTTCTTCGGACTGCTGTGTGCTCTTGTCACAGTATTGATCGGAGGCATCAGGACAGCCTTCGCCTGGTGGATTGCAGGAATCCCCTATGATCTGGTTCACTGCGCAGGTAATTTTGTAATTGCCTTCCTTCTGTATCTGCCTCTATCGAATGCACTCAGCCATCTGACAGACTCTGTGTTTCCCAAATCATAAATAAAGTCCCGCATATGAAGGCAGCGTCTGCTGTCTTTTTTCTGCGGGACTGTTTCTCACAGGCCTTTCTGCTTCAGATCTTCCGGTGTGGTAATTTTGATGTTTTCGTAACTGCCTTCCACTGCGCGGATGGGCACATAGGAATACCTTTCGACAAGTGAACAGTCATCCGTGCCGGTATATCCTTCCTGCAGTGCCCTGTTCATGCACGAAATGATCAGGTCTGTTCTGAAGACCTGCGGTGTCTGTGCAGCCGCTATCGTGCTGCGTTCCACCGTTTCCGTCAGATAGCCGTCACTCACCTTCTTGATCGTATCCTTGCACGGAACCGTCAGGCATGCGGCCTGCTCGGTTTCCATCGCTTTTTTCAGTGCATCAAGGCATTCCCTGCTGAGATAAGGCCTTGCCCCGTCATGTATCATGACAGTATCGCACAGAACGGCATTCAGACCGTTTGACACACTTTCCATGCGTGATCTGCCGCCTCTGACCAGGGTGATCTTTCCCGGCCAGAATCCTGTGATCTCTTCCATGTATTTCTGTGAGTCGGTTACGGCAATCACCTGCAGGCACTCGGGATCATCAAGAAATATCTGCATTGTATGTTCCAGGATTGTTCTGTCATCAATCCTGTAATATGCCTTGTTGTATCCCAGCCCCATCCTGGTGCCGCTTCCGGCCGCCACGATTACAGCAGAATATTCCATATTACCTCCCGGTTTCCGTGTTATTCTGCGGACAGCTCTGCTTCCTGAGCTGCCGCAATGACTTCCTGTATTTCCCTGACTTTTCCGAAATAGGAAGTCAGATCGATTTTTTCATACAATGATTCAGGCTTGATATTTTTGCTTTCAAGATACTCCTGAATGAGCTCATCCATCTTTGTCTGCGGATAGGTTCCGGCAAGCTGCTGCTTCAGAGCGGCAGTATCGTTGTCTTCTCTGAGCAGAATGAACCATCCGTAATCCGTTTTGTCAGTCATTCCGATTTCACCCGGTTTGAGCTTGAAAATTCCGTCATAATATCCGTCCACAAGTGCACTGTCTGCAGTATACATCTGAATTTCTCCGGGCGTATATCCGCTTTCATCGTTTTCACTCTGGCACTGCGTGAATGCATCTTTCAACTCCTGACCGCTCAGAGCGGAAAGTGATGCATAGGCCTGTTCCGCCTTTTCCCTGACCTTCTCCGCTTCCTCATCGGATGTAATGTTCATTGCTGAGAACAGAATGCATCTTGCCCAGACGGTGCCGTTCTGATCAATATAATCCTCAGCCATTTTGTTCAGGCTCTCATCTGTAGGCGCATATTTTCCGCCTTCCTGGAACAGGGTTCTGACAGCCTCACCGTACCAGGCATCCTTTTCATAGTATTCTCTGAAGCCTTCCTTTGTGGTTCCGTAATAAAGCATATAATTCCGGAAGGTTCTCTGCCCGTTTTCAGTGATCCATGTCTTTTTCTGTTCCTCGTCAAAGTCAGCTTCATTGATCTTTCCCAGCGTTACAAGATCCGACCACAGACGGTTTCCCAGCTGCTGTGAAAAATTGTCTGCGGCTGAACTGACATCCTTCGCTGTTTCCTCGGAAAGAACAACTCCGTTTTTCTTTGCGACCGCTTCCGCCGCAAAAGCATTAAGTGCTCCTTCGGCAGCGTGTGAAGCCAGCATATCTCCCAGCGTTACACCCGGCTCAATTTCCTCAGACAGATCCGGCTCAAATCCTAAATAAGACATGTAATACCTGTAGGCACTGTTATACTGATTTGTCATTTCAAATGACAGTTCATCAGCGTACAGCTTAACACCGTCGGCCTGTGCGAGAACTGCATCGCTTTTCAGAGTATTGCCGGTAAGATAAGCGGTAATATCTTTTCCGGCCTCGGCGGGCACTCCCTCAAGATCGGATACGTCCACCGCTTCCCGTCCGGCTGTGCACGCTGTCAGCGACAGAACCGCGGCAGCCGATACGAATATTTGAATCAGTCTTTTCATATTTCTTTCTCTCTTTTGATGCATATCATATCATAAAACATATAAAAAGAAGAATTTCCCCGAATCCTGCGGAATCCGCGTACAGATCTCCTCCAATGCAGAGAAATCCTTTCTGCAAAAATAAAGACCGCTCATCCGAACGGTCTCTTCAAGTGGAGCTAAGGAGGATCGAACTCCTGACCCCCTGCTTGCAAAGCAGGTGCTCTCCCAGCTGAGCTATAACCCCATGTATATTAATTCAATAGAAGAATGGTGGGCCTGAATGGACTTGAACCAACGACCTCACCCTTATCAGGGGTGCGCTCTAACCACCTGAGCTACAGGCCCATCGCAACGTTCTTCTATCGAATGCCTGTTTATAATACCAA
>JAILGV010000045.1 GCA_024696355.1 Solobacterium sp. | reverse complement strand
ATCTTGAAGAATGCAATTTTCCTCGCTGCGTCCTTCAGGTCCGCATCTTTTCTGATTACGCACCAGTTTCCTGTTTCCCCGCCAAGTTCCAGCGCTACAGGCGTCAGGTTCTTTGCGGCTTCGGTCATGACGTGAATGCCGACCTTCGGCGAGCCCGTATAGAAAATCTTATCGAATCTCTGGGCCAGGCAGGCATCTGCGATATCATGTCCGCCGTCCACTACAGTCACATATTTCTGCGGGAACGTATCGGAAATCATATCCTGCAGAATTTTCGTGCAGGCCGCTGATTTGGAGCTTGCCTTGATGATTGATGTGTTGCCTCCGGATATGCTCGCCGCCAGAACGCCGACCGAAAGCAGGAACGGGAAGTTGAAAGGACTGATGATCAGGGATACGCCGTAAGGCATCTTGTATACTTTGGTGATAACGCTGGGAAAACAGACCATTCCGGAGAAATGTGTCTCCGGTCTTGCCCATTTTTTCAGATTGTGAATACATTCGTTGATTTCCATGATGACGTCGCCGATGTCGCAGAAATAAGCTTCCGCATCTGTACGGCCCAGGTCCTCATGAAGTGCTTCCTGCATCTGCGGTGTCCACTTGATCATGGCTTCCTTCAGCTTCTTAAGCTGACTGATACGCCAGTTGACATCCAGTGTTGCCCCGCTCAGGAAGAATTCGCGCTGCTTCGCGACAGCAGCTTCAACAGCTTCCGCTGTCCAACTCATACTGTGTCCTCCTGTTAACAATTAATTAGAATGATAATCAGATGTACTTCTTATAATTTCATATTAAACCGAACAAAATGCGGTTTCAAGACAGATAAAAAGGTTCTGCATATACTTTCTGCAGAACCTTCTTTCCGGTTTTTGACTTTTCATTTCCGCCCGGATTTCCCGGAATCCGGATGTCTTTCAGACATGAAAATCATCTGACCGTGATTCTTCCCTCAGGCTCCCTGTAGGAATCCGGAATATCACCCAGATCTTCAAAATACTGTATCAGTGCCGTAATATCAGCCGTGCCTTCCCGCATAATCGGTTCACAATCCGCAAACACACTGTTTCCGTCCCCGCATCCGTAAATTACATAATCAATACCCGCACACGTATATGTTCCGCCGGGATCAAGAGGCACATATTCCCCGTCCTGAAGGATATATACATCCTTTACCCTGCGGCCGCCCTCCACACCGGCAAACATCCCGTTTTCATCAAGTTTTACACCGGATTCAAAGGATGTATCGATGGTATATTTCAGGCCTGACACCTGAAGGAACCCTCCGAATTCACCGACTGCATTGCCGTCAAATGACGAAAGCAGCTCTGTCTTCTGTGCACCGAACTCCAGGGCGTCCATAATCTGCTGACCGGTGCAGATGCATGAGGAAATAACGTTTCCGAAAGGAAGCACATCCAGAAGATTCCCGTATGTGACATCACCGGCACTGACTGTCTTCCGTACGGCTCCCCCGTTGATGACAGCAGCATCTGTGCCAGCCGCATAACGGATCGCATCCGCAGTGAAATTGCCTGCGGTCGATTCACGCGTGCGGACAGTACGGATACCGTTTTCATCCGTTATTGAAAGATCAAAACCGATTTCCCCGATCTTCCGTGAAAGTATTTCCTGCAGATCCGCATCCGCTTTTTCGATTTCCCTGCGGATATCCTCATCCTCCCTGTCATATTCCGAGATCAGCGCTGTCTGGATGGAGCGGTCCTCTGCAATGATCAGAAGTCCGGCATTTTCCATCTTTGTGCCGACGGAGGAAAGAATTACATCTTCGCCGTCTGCGTTGGGATAGCTGTCGCCGATGATGACCGAATGGGAATGCCCGTCCAGAACTGCGTCGATGCCTGTCGTATTGTGAATCAGTGTAATTGAATCATCCGGCGCAATCTGAGGAATGGAACCGAGATGAGCCAGCAGAATGACAAAATCAGCCCCTTCGTCTCTTGCCGCATTGACTGCAGTCTGTACCGTTTCCGCCAGCTTTTTTCCGTCACTGCTGCCCGAAAAATCATAGACAAGCCTGTCTTCTTCAATGAAATTTGCCGGAGTTGAAGCTGTGACTGTTTTCGGGGTCATGACACCGACAAAAGCGACTTTGACACCTTTGAAATCTCTGATAATATACGGCTTTACATCCGCGAATATATTCTGCTTTGTGCCGGTATACTTTGCATTGCAGGCCGTGACATCAAAGTCGGCTTTTTCCATCAGCTCGTAAAGCTTCGCAGGACCGTAGTCAAATTCATGATTTCCGATCGTGACGATATCATAATCCATCGCATTCATCAGATCGATGACAATGCTTCCCTTTGAAATTGCACCGAGCGTGCCGCCCTGGATATAATCGCCCAGATCCACGAGAACAGTATTTTCATGTTCCGCCCTGGTGTCGTTGATCAGCGCCTTCAGTTTTGCAAATCCGAGATTATCATCCACGCCGCAGTGAACATCACTTGTATAAAAAATATAAACAGGTTCGATCGGTTCATTACCGGAAGCAGCTTCAGATCTCTTCGTGCATGCGGCGCTCAGAGCCAGAAAAAGAATTACTGTCAGTTTAAGAATTCTGTTCATATCTGGGATCCTTTCGCATTCATGTCTGATGACCTTTTATTCAGTTCCTTCTCGATCTGATTCAGTGTTGAAAAAAATCTCTGCGTGGCGATCATCGGTCCGGCAAGAACCAGAATCCCGAATACATTCCAGCAGAACATATGACGGAAAGACGTATGCCTGCCCCCGATGCCGAGCTCCAGTGCCTTTTCCTTCAGTTCTTCGGCAATTTCCGCCATCCAGACGAGCGTATAGATAAACAGTGTCGGAATACCGAGAAGATAGGCGATCCAGTAGCGCTTCGTCCTTCTTCCGAGTATCTCATCGAGTTCATCCTGCAGCCCCATCGGCATGTACACCAGCAGAAAAATGCCTGCCGTAAAAAAATCAACAAAGCCGATCAGAAAACCGTTTCTGTCCGTATGCCTGAATCTCATATTCTCCTGCTCCGGCAGCTGTGCATAGCACTGCTGTCAGTTGTTGGTGCCTGACATAAAGCACAGTGTGAAATTCTCATATTCACAGAATGCCAGATCAAACACAAAGAAGAACGGCGCATAGCCCCTGGGACCTTCCAGCTCGTCCTTCAGTTCTCTGAAGTCCTCAAAAACAGTAATTTTCCGGGGCAGTCCGAACAGACGCTCCGCTTCTTCGGCAATGGGTTCCCCGCGTCCGACACCGCAGACTTCCTTCAGTGTCTCATGAAAATCCTCTTCTGATGAAGTCAGTACTGCCTTCCTGTTTCTGATTTTGTAGAAATCATAGAATTCCTTCAGATAATCATCTTTAAAAAACGGGATTACAGCTGTCTCGTAAAACATTGCCAGCTCATGAATCTCATCAAATCTTTTATCCCATTTCTTTCTTCTTTCACTGATAGCCATAATTGCAATTCCTGCATTTTCCGCCGCTCTGTTCAGGATTAACCCCGAACGCCAAACAAATAGTAACACAAAGACATGATTTCATTACTGCACCAGATGCTTTCATTGTCTTTTACAGAGTGCCGCCGTTACGGCAGAAAAAGCGGAAACCGTTCCGCTTGCTTTTCCGGCATCACTGCCTGCGCTTCTGCTTTTTGTTCGCGGGCAGTTCCTCCCACATTTCTTCAACCAGCCTGCAAAGAAAGCTTCTGTCATCAACATCGTCAACCATCAG
>JAILGV010000022.1 GCA_024696355.1 Solobacterium sp. | reverse complement strand
AGGTTATTCTCTGAACAGACAGGATCTACGGATCCTGTTTTCTTGTTCAGCTTTTTTTCACAGTCATTTTATGAAAATAGAATTATGATATTGATATCGGAGGTTAACGGTTATGTTTGACTTAATAGGAAGTACCTGTGCACTCTACTTAACAAAAATCATCGGCGCCGCTGTCGTATGGCTGATCGGCAAATGGGTCATCTCCAAACTGCTTTCCGTTCTGTTAAAGTCGAAGGCATTTGCAAAACTTGATCCGTCTCTTCATTCGTTTGCGTCTTCCGCTGTGCGCATCCTGCTTTACATTATTCTGATTATTTCCGTCATCGGCGTTCTCGGTGTTCCCCTTGCATCGGTAATTGCGATTCTGGCTTCAGCCGGCGTCGCTGTCGGTCTTTCCCTGCAGGGAGCTCTGGGCAATCTTGCCGGCGGCATCATGCTTATGATCTTCAGACCGTTTAATGTCGGCGACTATATTTCCGCTGCCGGAGGCGAAGGAACTGTCAAGGAAATCACGATGTTCTATACTTCACTGATCACGGTTGACAACAAAAAGATCACAATCCCCAACGGGTCCCTGATGAACGCAAATGTCATTAACTTCTCTTCCGAGGCAACACGCAGGGTCGATCTCACGTTCTCGGCCGCAAAGGGTGAGGACATCAGCAAAATCACCGGCATCATGCTCGACGTCATGAACAGAGACGAAAAGGTCCTGAAGGATCCCGCACCGTTTGCCCGTCTTTCCGGAGGCACAAACGAATCAATGGATTTCACACTCAGAGCATGGGTGAACGCTGCAGATTACTGGGATACATATTTCAATCTGACGCAGAAGGTAACAGAAGCTCTCGGCGAAGCCGGCATCAAGGCTCCCGCTGTCAGAATCATCAACAATTAACACAGGTTTATCACCGGTCCGCACCGGTGATTTTTTTACCCGCACTGAACATGTATGCATGTAACCGCGAAAGGCCGGAAATGCGATAATTACGGCCTTTTTTGAACATACGTTCAAATGATAAAGTGTTGCAGTTCTATTGACTTTCCAAACAGATCGGAATAGATTATTGCTCATGAGAAAAAATCTGAAAACATTTATTGTTTCGCTGTGCATGATGCTTCTTGCCGGCTGTGCGTCCGCTCCCGTCAGGGATGACAGATTCAGTGTAGTTGCAACAAATTTTGCGGGATATGACCTGGTCCGTGCAGTGGCAGGAGATCTTGTGAATATCAATATGCTTGTCAGGCCGGGAACCGAAACTCACAGTTTTGAACCCACGCCTCAGAATATCATCGACATTTCCGAATGCGGTCTGTTTGTCTATACCGGCGGTGAATCAGACGAATGGGTGGAAAGCATTCTCGATTCCGTAAATGCCGGTCTCAATACCTTCCGGATGATGGACTCGGTTCAGCTCTATGAGGAGGAAATCCGTGAAGGGATGACCGTGACCGGAAACGGGGAAGAAGAAGAGGAAATGGATGAACATGTATGGACCAGTCCGGTCAACGCAATGATCCTGGTCCGTGACATCTGTGATGCGCTGTGCCGGCTGGATCCTGCCAACAGTGATTCCTACCGCCGCAACGCCGAAGCCTATACCGGAAAACTTGAGGCGCTTGATCAGCAGTTCCGCAGCATCATCGCCGATGCGGAACGCAGGGAAATCATCGTTGCCGACCGTTTCCCGTTCCTGTATTTCATCAGGGAATACGGACTGGATTATTACGCTGCCTATCCCGGCTGTGCCAATGATACCGAGCCGAGCGCACAGACGGTTGCCTTCCTGATCGACAAAGTGAAGGAAGATAAAATTCCCGCTGTATTTCATATTGAACTGAGCAGCGCAAACATGTGTGAGTCAATCAGCGAACAGACCGGAGCTGCCTGTCTGCTTCTCAATGCCGTTCACAATGTCACGGATGAAGACTTTAAAAACGGCACCACTTATATCGACCTGATGGAGCATAACGCCGAAGTGCTCCGGCAGGCCCTGAACTGAACGGAGGAAATATGTCACTTCTGGATATACAGCATGCCGGATTTCAATATGACGGAAACACGGTCCTGAAGGATATAACTTTTTCCGTGGAGGAAAAGCAGTATCTCTGCATCGTCGGTGTCAACGGCAGCGGAAAAAGCACACTGATCCGGGGAATTCTCGGTCTGAAAAAACCAAGCGAAGGCTCTGTTGCATACGGCGAAGGACTTTCCGGATCCCAGATCGGATATCTTCCCCAGCAGACGGATGCTCAGAAAGACTTCCCTGCCAGCGTATATGAGGTTGTACTTTCGGGAAGACTCAACAAACTGGGAAGACGGCCTTTCTACCGGAAGGAGGACCGGCAGGCAGCGGATGAAAAAATCGAACTGCTGAATATCGGTTCCATCCGGAACAAAAGCTATCAGAAACTTTCGGGCGGTCAGCAGCAGCGCGTGCTGCTTGCCCGTGCTCTTTGTGCCGCAGACAGACTGATCGTTCTTGATGAGCCGGTCAGCGGACTTGATCCCGCAGCCGCAGCTGATTTCTACAGGATCTGCAGGCAGATCAATGAAGGCGGAATGACGATTATCATGGTTTCCCACGATATCCAGTCAGCACTATCACAGGCCAGCCATATTCTGTATCTCGGTCACTCCGAGCCGTTCTTCGGAACCGTCGAAGAATTTAAAAACTCGCCGGCCGGAAAGAAGTATCTTTCGGAGGCTGCCCTGTGATTTCCATGTTTATTAAAATGCTGAGCTATCCTTTCCTGCAGAGAGCTCTGCTGGTCGGTCTGCTCGTATCACTGTGTGCCTCCCTGCTCGGCACTTCCCTGGTCATGAAGCGCTTCTCCATGATCGGTGACGGCCTGTCCCATGTCGGCTTTGCGGCACTTGCCCTGGCTTACGCCCTCAATCTGGCGCCGCTTTCCGTATCAGTGCCGGTCTGTGTTCTGGCTGCCTTTTTCCTTCTCAGGATCAGGGACAGTTCGAAGATCAAAGGCGATGCCGCCACAGCCCTGATGTGCTCGGGTGCCCTGGCTGTCGGCGTCATGACAATTTCCCTGACCTCGGGCATGAATACGGATGTATGCAACTATATGTTCGGCAGTATCCTTGCCATGAGCAGAAGCGATGTTGTTCTCTCTGTTGTCCTTGCCCTGGCAGTCATTGTTCTGTATGTCATCTTCTATCACAGGATTTTTGCCGTAACATTTGATGAATCCTTTGCGGAAGCCACCGGTATCAATACGAATGCCTATAACACCGTGATCGCTGTCCTGACGGCAGTTACCGTCGTACTCGGCATGCGCATGATGGGCACTCTTCTGATTTCTTCGCTGATTGTTTTCCCTTCCCTGACCGCAATGCGCGTCACCGGGAATTATCACAGCACGGTTGTTGTCTCCGCGCTGATTTCAACGGTCTGCTTTCTTGCCGGCCTGTTCTTCTCTTATCTGTACTCCGTGCCGACCGGAGCGTGCATTGTTATCATGAATATGCTTGCCTTCTTCGTATTCTCGCTGGCCGCAAAGAGGAAAGGAGCCTGAGTATGAAAAGATCTGCAGTCATTATACTGATTTCCTTTCTGCTTGCCGGCTGCGCAGCCGGCAAAAGCAGTCATGCACAGACTCCGGCAGAAGCTGCACCCGAAGTAACAGCCATCAGTACAGAAAACTCCGGAGCGCTTGAATTTACCGATGATTATCCCTATGACATTGCCGAAGACCGGAAATCTTATGACGGACATGTTGATTTTACGGTCGGAGACAAAATGTACAGCGCACAGATCAATGACTGGTATATCAATTTTCCCGATTATGCCGGAGCTGTTGTGGAAATCGAGGGATTCTTCCTTCAGTTTGACAGGTATCTTTACGTAGGAAGAAAGGGACCCTCCTGCCCGTACTGCATCGGCGGATATGTCGATTTTGAATTCGCCACCGATTCCGATGTCTCGGAATTTGAAAGCGGTAAAACCTGGATCAAAGTCATCGGTTATCTGCGCGAGGGAACCATGAACGGCGGCAAAACTTCAAAGCCGTTCTACTATATCGAAGCGATGTCCGTGGAAGTATGTCCGGAAGGACTTGCCGTGGTGGACAGCTGATGAAAAAACTGCATGCGTTCCTGTTTGTCTGTGCGGTTCTGGCAGGCTGTGCCTCAAGATCATTCACCGAGTGTTATGAAGACGGTCTCAAAGCTTACAGCAGCGGTGATTATGAAACTGCTGTCAGAGATCTCACGGAAGCGGTAGAGAAAGACGCCAACCGGAATCCCGATGTTATTCTTCTGCTGGCTGATTCATATATCAGATCGGGAAATACCGGGCAGGCGGAAGAAGTCCTTCGGAAGGGAATCGACGCAACCGGAAGTTCCCAGCTGAAGAATATGCTGGAATCCCTGAACGCCCCGAAACAGGAATATCTGTTTTCGGAAGTCACCCGGAACAACGCCGGCGGCTTCATTTCCGCTGTTGAATATGAATATGATCAGAACGGCAGACCGGTGCATATCATTCAGATGAATGAAGACGGAACGGTCGGGGAACTGTACAATCTTCTGGTTTATGATGAAGACGGAAATCTGACTGAAGACAGCACTTATACAATCGGCCATCCTTCCTCACTGACCGGAAGCGTCCGGTATGAATATGAAAACGGACGCATTTCAAAAGAACTGTTCTGCGGACCTGATCTTACCCTGCTCTCCTACAATATTTATGAATATGAAAATGGCCTTCTTTCAAAAAAGACATTCTACTATGAGGAAGGCAATGTCATGCAGTGGTATTATCTGTATAAATATGAAGACGGTGTTCTGACGGAGGAATCCTGGTATTCCCCTTCCGGCAGAATACAGAGCACGGTGGTCTATGAATATGAAAACGGAAAACTGATCCGCGAACAGACAATTCATCCGGAAAACGGCAGAGGAATGTACATCGTATATGAATACGACAAAAAAGGAAGGCCGGTTCTGAAAACTTCATACCAGTCTTCCGGAAGCATATACAATACGGTTTCTTATACGTACCGGTAATCAGAACATCCTGATGTAATCCAGGATGTTTTTTTCGTCTGTCTCTGTCTCCAGCATTTCCCTGAATCTTCTGTCCTCCAGAAGCTCTGCCAGCATCATGAGCGACTCCATATGATCATCGTTCTTTTTTCCCGCAAGCATAAATACAATACTGACCGGATCATTCTTCGGATGTCCGAATTCCACGGGCGTCCTTAAAGTCAGCAGACTCATGCCGCTTCTGACAACACCGTCTCTTCTGACGGCATGGGGAATGGCAATATGCTCTGCGACAACAATATACGGTCCGGCCTGCCTGACATTATCCAGGACATCTTCGATATACTGTTCCGTTACTGCACCGTCACTGATCAGAAGTTCCCCTGCCTGCCGCACCGCATCAACCCAATCTCTGCACTCCGCCTGAAGCCTTACCGTTCTTTCATTCAGAAAATCTTTCAGCATACGTTCATTGTAATAAAAAAAGGATCTCTTTGACAGAGAGTCCTTCCGGCAGTTATTCTTTTACGATCTTGGCGTCTGCACTGTTCTTTCTTACAGATTCGATGCCGTTGACGCAGCTCTTCATTGTCTTGTAGCCTTCGGAAACGGCAATGATCTGGCCGTTCTTTGCCTTCAGACGGAAGCGGAATTCATCAGCCTTGTCCTTGTAGATCTCAAACTTCGGATTCTTTTCTACTGCGTATCCTTCAACTGTCTGATCTTCGACCGAAGCGATCTGAGCATTCTTGGCAACGCTGGCAATTCCCTTATTGCAGGAAGCTTCGGACTTGTAGACTTCGGAAGTGGCGATGATCTGGCCGTTTGTAGCCTTCAGATTGAACTTGATACCGGATTTTGTTTCTTTTACTGCGAATGTGCCCATGTTCGTAATTATCCTCCATTGCTGTTATTTTCATTATATCAATCCCGTTTCCAAATACTTGTTTTTTCTGCACAAAATTTCAAAAAAACAGGCATTTTTCCGTATACCTGCGCTGTTTTTCATACATCGGCGCATCACGGATGCCGCCTGGATGAATCTGCAAAAAAAAACGCCATGCTTCCATGACGTTCTTCAGCGGTCCTCATTTTCGGGAAGATAGAATATCTGTTCATCATCCTTGGAAAGAAGATATGTTCCCCTTGCATAGCTGGCAACATAATCAGGATCTTCCAGTTTTTCCTTTTCACTTGTCAGATATGCATTTTCATCAAGTACCTGCTGGTATTTTTCCTCAACTTCGGCAAGCTGTTTTCTCAGCTGGAATGTTGTATAAATCTCACTGAACACCTCATAGAAGAGGAACGCAGATGCACCGATGATGACGTAGCATAAAAACTTCAGAAACGGTGTCAGTTTCTTCTTTTTCTTCGGATTCTTTTTCTTTTCTGCTGTTTTTGCCGGAGCTTTTTTTTCAGCCATACTGACCTCCCTTCCTGTACGTTTGTTATAGCATTTTTCACGACATGCATCAAGATTCCGGATTCTGTTCCAGGATCTCCTCGCCGATCACTTCATACAGGTCGGCAGCGTCCTTTTTCTTCTTCACTTCTTCGGTGCTGAGCACACGGACCGTCAGCTTCCTGCTTCCGAAGGTAATGCCTACGATATCGCCGGCTCTGACTTCATGGGAGGGCTTGACTGTTTTTCCGTTGATCTCGACACGCTGATTCAGTGCCAGTTCCCGGGAGACCGTTCTTCTTTTCAGAATTCTCGATACTTTCAGATATTTGTCCACTCTCATTTTTTCAGTGCCTCCTGTGCCCGTTCAATTACCGTGATTGCCATTCCCAGCTGATCCCTGTCAGCCGGCAGTGACGCAATGATCTGTCCGCCCGTATAGCGCAGCCGGATATCCTTTGATATTTCCGAGAATATCCGGAACAGCTTCACGCCGTCAACGTTCCCGGAGAACTCTTTTGAAAACGTGATAACCGGAAGTCCCTTTACCTCCCTGTAGGAGTCCACGCTGACTTCATTCATCAGTATATCAAGCTTCCGTTTCTTGAAGAGACCGTCCACCTCCTCGGGAAGTCTTCCGTACTGATCCGTAACTTCATTCCGGTATTCCTTCAGCTGTTCTGATGTAGCAATGCTGTCGATTTTCTGATACATGGAAATCTTGTCAAAGTCATCCGGTGCGAACTGTTCGGGGATGTAGCTGCTTTTCGATACCATGGCATGCCGGATCATTTCCGGCTCACTGCGCACGATGCCCTTCTTCTTTTCAATGGCGGCCTCCAGCATCTCAATGTACATATCAATGCCCACGGTATCAATGAATCCCGACTGCTCGGGGCCGAGAAGATCTCCCGCACCTCTGATGGTCAGATCACGCATGGCGATTTTGTATCCCGAACCCAGACGGGCAAATTCCCTGACCGCCTGAAGTCGCTTGACGGCTGTTTCACTCAGCTGCTTTCTGGGAGGAACCAGCAGATATGCATAGGCTGTCCTGGTGCTTCTGCCGACTCTGCCCTTGATCTGATATATCTGGGCAAGCCCGAAATTCTGGGCGTTTTCGATCAGAATGGTATTGGCGTTCGGAATATCAATGCCGTTTTCAATAATCGTTGTGCAGACCAGGACATTCAGTTCATGATTTGTGAATCTGTGCATGACATCCTCAACAGATTCCCTGTCCATTTTGCCGTGCACAACACCGATGCCGGCATCCGGAATGCTGTTCTGCAGTGTTCTGGCAACGTTGTATATGGTGTCAATGTTGTTGTACAGATAAAATACCTGTCCGTCTCTTGCAAGTTCTTTTTCAATTGCATCTATGACAAGCCCCTGATTCTTCTCCACGACATATGTCTGCACATTGTAGCGGTTGGCGGGAGGCGTTTCCAGCTGGGAAAGCGAACGGATGCCGACAAGTGACATCTGCAGCGTGCGCGGGATCGGTGTTGCACTCAGTGTCAGAACATCGACGCTGTTCTTCATTTCCTTGATCTTTTCCTTGTGTTCCACGCCGAAGCGCTGTTCTTCATCCACAACCAGCAGACCCAGATCTTTGAAAACAACATCGGCGGAAAGAATTCTGTGTGTGCCGATCAGAATATCAACCGTACCGTCTGCCGTCTTCCTGAGTGTGTCCCTGACATTTGCGGGTGTCACAAATCTGTCAAGAACGCGGATTGTAAAAGGATATCCTTCAAACCGCTTCTGAAAGGTTCTGTAGTGCTGTTCGGCAAGTATTGTCGTCGGGCAGAGCACCGCAACCTGCTTGTTTTCCGAAGCTGCCTTGAACGCCGCCGTCACGGCAATTTCCGTCTTTCCGAAACCGACATCCCCGCAGATCAGCCGGTCCATCGGCTTCGGGGACTCCATATCCTTCTTTACATCAATAACCGCCTGTTTCTGATCAGGTGTCAGTTCATATTCAAATTCAGATTCGAATTTTTTCTGCAGTTCGCTGTCCTCTGCAAACGCATATCCGATTCCGGACCCGCGGCTGGCATAAAGTTCAACCAGTCTTTCTGCGAGATTGTCAACATTTTCCTCAATATGCTTTTTTGTCTTTTCCCATTCACCGCTGCCGAGTTTGTTCAGCTTCGGAACAACGCCCTCCCGGGAAACAAACTTTCTGACCAGCCGGAACTGCTCAAGAGGAACCAGCAGTTCGGCATTTCCGCGGTAGACAACCCGCAGGAAATCCCGCTTTACACCACGGACCTCACGTGTTTCGATGCCCATATACTGTCCCACGCCGTGCTGGGCATGGACAATATAATCTCCCGGTTCGAGTTCCTGCCATGTGCCGATAACCTGGGCGCTGCGGAACTTCTTCTCATATCTTCCTTCATGGTGACGGATATCAAAAAGCTCGGCGGCGCTGACAACAGTCAGGTCATTGATGACAAAGCCTTCAGACAGCGGACGGAACATAATGCTGAAGCCCTCCGCACAGGCCGTATCATCCGCAATCATCTGATACCGGTATTTGTTTTCGATGCATGCATCAATCAGTCTGCCCGCATCCTGTTCCTTCAGGCAGAACAGAACCCTCTTTCTCTCCTGCAGAAGCTTCAGCTTCAGCGGAAGTGATTCATTTGGAATATGAAGCTCTTCAATTCCGGAAGTGTTTTCACCGAGAGGATCCTCCGCAATCTGCACACAGCCCGGTGCGATATGCATCGGATCATGCCACATGACATACTTCGGAAGCAGTTTTCCCTCCTGCACCATTTCCTGTATATAGCTGACGGTTTCATCCCTCAGTCTTTTTGCACTTTCATATACCGCCTGTTCGTCGCTGATGATCACAAGCGGATGGTCCATGTAGTCCCATAACCCCGCTGCATGTTCCAGCAGTGCCGCATACGGATAAAATCTGGCTTCACGGATCATATGCCCGATCAGCTCCAGATCGGATTCCACGGTTGCCCTGAGTGCCGGATCATTTCTTTCCTTCAGCAGTGCTTCGGCCTTTTCCCTGATTTCCGCAGTCTGTTCCTCAGTAAACAGAATGTCCGATGCCGGCACGATACTGACGCTGTCTGCCGGAACCGTGGTTTTCTGGGTATGTTCGTCAAAGAAGCGGATGGATTCCACCTCATCGTCAAAGAATTCTATTCTTACCGGCCTGTCGTAATTTACGGAAAAGACATCAACGATGCCGCCGCGGCTTGCAAAACTCAGCGGCTGGTCAATATGGGATGTCTGATAATACCCGCCTGCCCTCAAGCGCCGCCTGAGATCCTCCATGTCCAGCCTGTCCCCGGTATGCACTGTAATGCAGCATTCCCTGAATACGGACGGATCGGGAAGAAAGCGCAGCACGCCGGAAGGACATGTGATAATCACCTGATTGGGATTTCTGATCAGGGATGCCAGCGTTTCAACCTTTCCGGCTGTCATTTCCGGAGATGCCGCAATTGCCTCGACCCTGAGGGATTCGTCCGCGCCGAAAAGCGCACATTCATCCTCAGACAGGAGGGATGACACCCTCTCGTAGAGTCTCTGTGCGCCGTAAAGATTGTTTTTTACCACCAGGATCGGCCGCGGTTTTTCCCGGTAGGAGGCACTGATAATCAATGCTTCCTCAATCAGGGAAGCCAGCGGAAGCGGTCCCTTGTTCCTGTTCAGTTTTCTGAGTGCCCTGCTGTTTTTCAGTTCGTTCAGAATCTGCACGGGAATGCCTGTTTCAGCTGTTTTCAATGTTTCCTCTCTGGACTTTAATGTTGTATTTTGACATCACTGTTTCAATCGGTTCGTATGCCCATGCATAGGCAGCCTCACTTGCCGTTTTCAGTGAATTCTGAAATTCATCCTGCTGCTGTTTCGGCACAGCCGACAGCACCCAGTCCGGAACATTTTCATGTCCGCTGCGGCTGCTGTGTCCCACACCGATCCGGATCCGGCTGATTTCATCCGTTCCCATATGCGCGATCACGGATTTCATTCCTTTCTGACCGCCGGAACTGCCCTTTTTTCTGATTCTCACGCTTCCTACGGGAAGATCCATGTCGTCATGGATAATCAGTACGTCAGACGGATCTATATGATAATAATTTACAGCCTGAATCACGGCATTGCCTGACTCATTCATATATGTCAGCGGCTTCATCAGGAGCACCGGCTGTCCTTCGATTCTTACGATTTCCGTCAGCGCATTCCATTTCACTGATGATACAGATACATTCAGCTTTTCGGCAAGAAGATCAACTGCCATGAATCCGCTGTTGTGGCGTGTCTTTTCATATTCCTTTCCGGGATTTCCAAGACCTGCAATCAGCTTCATTCCTTTTCCTCTCCGGCAGAAGCCTGTTCTTCGGGAGCTTCGTCTTCCTTCGCTTCTTCATCAGCCGCTTCTGCGGGCTCTTCGGCTTCCTCCGGCTCTTCTTCAGCCGGTGCGGCAGGCATGACAACGCCGAGTTCACTGATCAGTCTCCTGCCGAGTCTGGTCTGCTCAAAGCTCTTCAGATCTTCAAGATATCCGTTGAATGCTTCTTCATCGTTTTCATCCTGGGCAAGCTTTGCAAGGAAGACCTCTGCGGACTGCTTGTAAAGACCGATCAGCTGTTTTGAGTAAGTCATTCCGCTGTATTCGCCGTTTACAAGAATAAGGAAGAATTCTTTTCCGAAATCATCCGTCTTTGTATAGAACTTTTCAGCCGCCTCATTGATTGCCTTGAGCATCATACTGCCGACGGCACTGTCATACTCCGCCATTTTGTCCGCAAGAACCTTTCTCAGATCGGCTCTGTCCCTGTAATACAGACGGTTCGGTATGGCAAGGAAGAGATAAAAGAAGGAATCTTCATTGACGCTGATATTGCTTTTGTTTCCGTTGTAGATAATCGGATTCAGGTTCAGCGCAGCAGCCTGTTCCCTGAACTTTTCATCTTCTTCGTAATATGCATATCCCCACAGTCTCAGAACCTGAAGCTTGGTATTGTATTCAGGATCCTTTTCCGTGCTGATATATTCATCCGCCTCGGCAAAAAACTCATCTTTCTCATCGAACTTGCTCAGAATGCCGAGCATTTTTTTATTTTTGGCATTTTTCTTCTGCATGGTGAAAATTGAAAAAATCATATAGAAGAGGAAAAACAACATTACATAAGAGAAAATACCGCCGTTCATATACTTACCCCCTTTTGCGTATCAAATGATATTATACAGAAGTTTTTTCAAAGTAGTACGCCGCAGGCTTTTATAAAAAACATTATTTTTCCGCATCATCAGTCACAAAGACGGCTCAGGGAGGATAAAAAACTGAAAAAATGCGATATTAAAGGCAGAATTCGCATAATAAATTCGTTGACTTTTCATATGCAGAAACGTATTATATTAAAGCGATTGTTCTTACGTAGAAACGAGGTGGCATGAATGAAAAGAACATACCAGCCGAGCAAGAGAAAAAACAAGGCGACTCATGGGTTCAGAGCACGCATGAGCACTGTAGGCGGACGTAAAGTTTTAGCCAGAAGAAGAGCCAAGGGCAGAAAAGTTCTCTCAGCTTAAAAAAGGAACCACCGGAGTTGAGGTGGTTTTTTTATAAATTTTATGAAAAAGAAAAACAGAGTAAGAAAATCAAAAGAATTCCAGGAACTGATTCATACCGGCAAAAAGAAATCTAACGCAAGCTTTGTTCTTTACCGGAAGAATAAGGCAGAAACGGAAGCCAGGGTCGGCATTACACTTTCCAAAAAGATCGGTCATGCCGTTGATCGCAACAAAATCAAAAGGCAGGTCAGAATGATGTGCCGTGAACTGATTGATTTTGAAAACTTTCCCTCGGATATCATACTGATTATCCGTTTCGGATATAAAAGTCTGTCTTACGAAGAAAATAAAAAGAACTTGGAAAAACTGCTTGCAAAGTCTACAATGATATAGTTCTATATCCCTGTATATTAAGGAGTAAGTATGAAATTAACAAAGTCACAGATTAAGAAAATCCTGATGATGTCGGCACTGGTTCTGTTTGCTGTATCAGCAGCCGGCTGCCGTGTTGCGACAGATGAAACAGGAGCTATTAAACTGATTACAGATGAAACCACCTTCTCACAGATTATGTCGGAGGAAAGCTGGTTTTCTGCTATTCTTGTCTGGCCGATGGCACAGGCTCTGAATAAACTGACACCTGTGATCGGTGTTGCTGGTGCGATCACCATCCTGACACTCGTTGTAAACGGTATTCTGATGGTATTCACCATGAAGTCCACGATTGCATCACAGCAGATGCAGCTGCTTCAGCCGGAGCTTGACAGAATTCAGAAGAAATATGAAGGAAGAACAGATGACGCTTCCAAGATGAAGCAGGCAAATGAAATGCAGGCTCTCTACAAGAAGTATGATGTCAACCCCTTCTCCATGATCCTGATCACCTTCCTGCAGTTCCCGATCATCATCTCGATCTATCAGGCCGTACAGAGATCCTCTGCTGTCAAAACAGGCACATTCATGGGACTGAATCTGGAAACGACGCCGCTGGCCGGAATCAGACAGGGTATGTACGGATATATCATCCTGTTTATCTTTATGGCAGTATTCCAGTATCTTTCCATGCAGCTGCCGCAGTATCTTGCCAAAAAGAAAGCAGAGCAGGAAGCAGCGAAGCACCACAGAAAGCCTGCCGATACATCTAACAGCCAGAACAAGATGATGCAGACATATATGCTTGTTATGATTCTTGCCATAGGTCTGATGCTCCCGGCAGCTATGTCAATCTACTGGATTATCTATTCTGTCGTAAATATTCTCAAGACACTGCTCACGCAGAAAATTATCGAAAGCCGCAGCGCTAAATAAGGAAAGGAAGATAACATGCAGAACTATACCGGAAAAACGCTTGAAGATCTTCTGAAAACCGCTGCTGCAGACAAAGGCTGCGAAGTTGAAGATCTGACATACTTTATCACTGAGGAAAAGAAAGGTCTGCTCGGAATCGGTTCTTCCGTATCCGCAGATGTTTACTGTCCGGATGATATCAAGGAATTCCTGTTTGACTATCTCGGAAATTTCTTCATGGGTATCGATGTTGATCTCGAAGCTGCCATTGAAGAAAAGAACGGTTCCTACATCGTTAACCTCAATGCGGAAAACAACGCTGTTCTGATCGGCCGCATGGGCAAAACCCTGCAGGCTCTGAACACTGTTGTAAGAGGAGCGGTAAATGCTGAATTCCGCAAGCGCATCGATGTCATGATTGACGTCAACAGATACAAGGACGAGCGCTATCACAAGCTTCAGTCGATGGCAAGACGCATCGGCAAGCAGGTACAGAGATCAAAAGTTGATGTTGAACTCGACCCGATGCCCAATGACGAAAGAAAAGTCATTCACAAGGCTCTGAACGACTGGCATAACATCAAAACAGAATCCGAGGGTGAAGGATCCGAAAGACATGTCTGCGTACGCTATGTACCGGATGAGGAACCTGAAGAGGCTGCTGAATAAACCAACTGAACGGACATCAGTCCGTTTTTTCATGTAGAATAGATGCTATGGGATATACAGATTTTTCCTACTGTCTGCTCGTTCTCTGTGCACTTGCAGCATATTATATTCTTCCTTTGAACAGACGCTGGACTGTCCTTCTGACAGCCGGCATAGTTTTCTATGCGTTCAATGATCTGAAGGCTCTGCCTCTTGTCCTGCTGACGGCGGTCTTCAGTTTTTTTGCCGGGAAACTGCTCGGCAGAAACAAATCAAAAGTGCTGTATATCTGCTGTGCGGTCATATCCGCCCTTCCCCTTCTGTCTAAAGTCATTCTTTCCTTTGCCGGCATTCCTTTTGCAGGCTGGCTTGTGCCTCTCGGTCTTTCCTTTTATTCACTGCAGATCATCTCCTATCTGACCGATGTCTATACCGGCAAAATCAGCCCGCAGGAAAACTGCCTGAAGTACATTCTTTTTATTACCTACTTTCCCCAGATCATTCAGGGTCCCATTCCCCGTTATGAACAGCTCGGACATCAGCTTTTTGAAGGTCACCGCTTTGATGAAGACAAGGCTGTCAGAGGCCTTCAGCTGATCATATGGGGCTATTTTCTGAAGCTGATGATTGCCGAAAAGGCTGCGCCGTTTGTCAACCGGATTTTTGCGGACTGTTACAGCTATTCCGGCATTATCCCGCTGCTTGCCGCAGCGCTGTTCATCATTCAGCTGTATGCTGATTTCCTGTCCTGCGTAACTCTCTCCCAGGGTGTTTCACTGCTGTTCGGCATTGAAGTGGCAGATAATTTCCGGCGTCCGGTTTTTGCGGAATCAATCAGTGAATTCTGGAGAAGATGGCATCTTTCGCTGAGTCACTGGCTGAGAGATTACGTATATTTTCCCCTGGGCGGAAGCAGAAAAGGAAAACTTAGAAAATATCTGAATATTATTGTCGTTTTCATCATCAGCGGACTCTGGCACGGAGTCGGCATCAATTATCTGATCTGGGGCCTTTTCCATGCCTTCTG
Source organism: Solobacterium sp. (assembly GCA_024696355.1). Taxonomy (GTDB): domain Bacteria; phylum Bacillota_I; class Bacilli_A; order Erysipelotrichales; family Erysipelotrichaceae; genus Bulleidia. The sequence continues at coordinate 11,081 of JAILGV010000022.1, read as the reverse complement.
TCAGATTGCCGGAGAACTGACAATGCCCCTGCGCACGGGACTCTGCCGGGCAATCCGCATGCCTGCCCTGCTCAGAACATATATCAGAAGGTTCAATACTTTCCTTCTTGTCGTATTTTCCATGTTCTTTTTCAGAGCATACGGGACTTCCGCAGGTTTATATATGATACGTTCCCTTTTCATGCGCACGGGATCTTCCCTTCCTGATTTATTCTCGCTGGGCATTGACAGATACGACTTTGCAGTTCTGGCAGCTTCACTGATTTTTCTTCTGATTATCGAAACCCTGCAGGAAAAAGGTATTTCCGTCTGCGGAATAATAAATAAAAAACCGTTCGCGGTCCGCCTCGGCATTTATCTTGCAGCTTTTCTTGTGATTCTTGTTTTCGGCACTTACGGAATCGGATTTGATTCCGGACAGTTTATATACGGGATGTTCTGATTATGAATAAACACAGATTGTTTCTGATCAGGGTTTCGGTTGTTTCTGTACTGTGTCTGCTGCTGTCACTTGGTGCATCAGTCATTCTGGAACCGAAATTCTACAATGACAAAGCTATCGCAACGACCGTAACTTTCCGGAGCTTTTATGCTATGCAGAAAGATACCGTTGACGTGCTGTTTGCCGGAAGCAGTCATGCAGTCTGCGGATATTCACCGCAGTATCTGTATGATCATTTCGGAATCCGCTCATTTAACCTGGGCAGTGACGAACAGAACATGATCATTACCTATTACTGGCTGAAGGAGGCACTGAAATATCAGAAGCCTTCCGCTGTCGTTCTCGATACCGTCATCTGCTTTGATCTGGATATCGCTGAAAACAACATCAATGAACCTTCCGTAAGAAAAGCAATTGATCCGATGCGGCTTTCATTAAATAAAATCAATGCCGTCAATGACTTCGTACGGATCAATCCTGCTGAATCAAAATTAAGCTACTATATACCCGCACTTCGCTTTCATGAAAGATGGAAGAATCTTGAATACTATGACCTGCATTTTTTCGAAAAGCAGTCTTATGACATGAAGGGATATTCCCTTCTCACAAATAAAACGGAACCGTTTGAATATCATCCCTTCACAGTTGAAACAGATGAACAATCCACAATGGTCCCGCTGATGAAAGAATATCTGAACCGGATCACAGAATTATGTTCAGATCACGGAATTAAGCTTATTCTGGTCAAAACACCATGCTATCAGGCTTCTTATGCCAAGTACAATACACTGCGTCAGTATGCGGACGAAAACGGCCTTGATTATTATGACTACAATCTGAAGGAACTTTATGATCTGATAAACTTCGATTTCAGTGAAGACATGTCGGATCCCGGTCATGCAAATGTGTACGGAGCCGAAAAACTTACGGAGCATATCGGTCAGATTCTTTCCGGAACAATTCCTGCCGTCGAAGACAGTCAGTGGATTCTGAGCCGTGATTATTACTGTCAGAAAAAAGAACAGAAACCACAGAAAGATAATTGATAACAGAAACAGTATGAAAAATCTTCCGGACAGCGCTTTTTCTGAAAGAGCGCTGTTTTTCTTCTTCAGACAAATATTTTCCACAATATTGTGTATAAATGTGTATAATTCACATGCTGTGTTTCCACATATTGCAAACATTGAAAATTAACAGGTTTTCCACAATTGTGGAAAAATGTGTAAAACTAAAAAAATGGCTTTATCATGCGGTTTTTTAATGTTTATAAAGTGTTTGTTACACTCTTACATTTTTTATTTGTCAACATTTTTCACAGTTATGCACAATGTTGACAGATAATCCACAATTTATCCACTTTTAAAATTTGTTGATAATTGTGGAAAACTTAAAAATAGGCTTATTTATGCCTGTTTATTGATGTATTTTTAATTGTAGATAAAAAAATTGTACACAATTTTCTGATAGATTTTATTCACATACAGACATAGAATAAACTTACATCTTTCCACAAAAGATATCCCGAGGTATTTTATGACACACAGCAGAGACCAGTATTTTTCAGATGTCTGGAACCAGACTCTGAATTATCTGATAAATAACAGAAAAATAGAACCGGAAATCATTAATGCTTTCTACAGAACATCCAGTCTTGCGGAACTCAATGATTCAAAAGCAATTGTTATTGTTCCGAATATTATTGCCAGACAGATTGTAGGGCAGTCTGCTGATGTTCTGAAAGCTGCTTTAATTGATCTTCTTTCACTTGATCATTCAGTTTCCATTGAGGTAATGCAGGAAAACGAATTTGAAAAGAAAAAGCAGGAAAATGATCTGTTTGATGAATCATTTCTTGAAGATGAAGAATTCGAAAGCATGCCGATCCAGCCGGAAAGAACATTTGATAATTTCGTTGTCGGAGACTGCAACAGGGAATCACAGGCTGCTTCGCTTGCATGTGCCCTGAATCCCGGCAAATATTTTAATCCTCTGTTCATTTACGGTAATTCGGGACTCGGCAAAACGCATCTTCTGATGGCAATCGGCAATTATGTAAAAAAAGCTTATCCGAACAAAAAAGTTTACTACATTGAATCCCTGAAATTTGTCGATAAAGTAGTTAGGGCAATTCAGAAAAATAAAATTGATTATTTCAAGCAGTACATGTGCTCAATGGATGTTCTTCTGGTTGACGATATTCAGTTTCTTGCCGGAAAAGAAAAGAGCCATGAGATCTTCTTTACAATCTACAATGAACTTGTAAACAACAGAAAGCAGATCTGCATTGCCTCTGACCGGCAGCCGAAGGAAATCAAAGGTCTTGAAGACCGTCTGATCAGCCGTTTTTCCAGCGGACTTTCGGTCGGCATTGACTCTCCTGAATTTGAAACAAGTCTGGCTATTCTCAGGATGAAGATCAAAAACAGCGGAAATGACATTGAAGATGTGGATGAAAACGGTCTTGCTTACATCGCATCAAATTTTTCCGGCAATGTCAGAGATCTGGAAGGGGCATGGAACAGGGTTCTGTTCTACGCAATTATGTTCCAGGAAGACAAAAATACCATCAGATTTGAAACAGTTGTCAATGCTCTGAAGAATCAGGCAGTTGTATCAGACAAAACCGGTCTTTCTCCGGGAAAAGTAATCAAAGCCGTCGCTGATTATTACGGACTTACCAAACAGCAGATTACCGGCAAGACAAGAACCAAGAATATTGCCGGTGCCAGGCATATTTCCATCTATCTCTGCCGCAAGCTGCTTGATCTTCCTTATATCAAAATCGGCGAAGAATTCGGCGGAAGGGATCATTCTACAATCATCAGTGCCTGTGCAAAAGTTGAAAAACAGATGCACTCTGACGCAGCCATGGCTGCTGCTCTTGAGGAGATCGAAAAGTCCCTGGGCATGTGACAATCCACAGCTTTCATCTTTTATACCACATAGGCTGATGATAAAATATTCGGGTAATCATGCGTAAATCAGGACTTATCCACATTATCCACAGTCCTAATAATGATTAATTACTAAATAAATACATATACATGTGAGGCAAACAATATGAATGAACTGAATTTCAGAATCAACAAAAACAAATTCTATAATGCGCTGTCAGTCGCAAACCGTGCTGTATCATCAAATTCACCGATTCCGGCACTGAGCGGAATCAGAATCGACGCTGCTGAAGGTAAGCTGATTCTTACTGCCAGCGATGTTAATACATCGATTAAAGCTGAATTATGTTCCGATCAGGATGACAGTCTCGGACTCAACATTATTCAGGAAGGATCAATTGTTATTGATGCTAAATATCTGATGGATATTGTAAAGAAGATTGACAGCGAAGATATCTCCGTATCGATTATCGACGGAACACTTACGCATTTCGCCGGTCAGAAGGCGGAATTCAAGATCAACGGATACCGTCCCGAAGATTATCCGGTGATTGATTTTTCAGAACCTTCCGTAAATATTGATTTTAAATACTCTGTTCTTTCTTCTTTGATCAGCGAAACAGCATTCGCTGCATCTGTAAAGGAAACAAGGCCTGTTCTGATGGGCGTGAATCTGAAGTCGGACGGAAGCACACTGACCTGTACGGCTACCGATTCCTACCGTCTGGCAAGAAAAACCGTTTCCGTTGAAAGCGAACAGTTCTCCGTTACAGTACCTGCAAGAACACTGTTTGATGCAAGATCGATTTTCCAGGACAGTGAAGATGTCAGAGTTGCACTGAATCAGAAAAAGATTCAGTTCATCGGAAACGGCATTGTTCTGCAGAGCAATCTTCTCGAAGGAGGATATCCTGAAACAGACCGTCTGATTCCCAAGGAATTCTCAAGAAGACTTGTGATCAACCGTCTTTCCCTGATTCAGGCAATTGACAGAACATCCTTCATCAAAACAGACAACATGACAATCATCAGACTTCAGATCAACAGCAGTGATGACATCAGTCTTTCCAACAAATCACAGGAAATCGGTGAATCACACGAATCCCTGAATGCCGTCAGTTATGAAGGGGAGCCGATTGACATCAGTTTCTCCGGAACTTATGTATCAGATGCTGTCAAAGCACTGTCTTCGGAGAATGTAACCGTATCATTCACCGGTGAAATGAAACCCTTCATCATACAGAATGATGCAGAAGACAAAACGCTTCTTCAGCTGGTTCTTCCGGTGAGAACATACAACTGAAACAGTCGTGAAAATGAAATTCTTCCGGCTTGAAAAGTTATGAATTTCAACTGAAAAAATGAATTCGGAAAAGTCGGTCGAAAATGGTCAAAAAAGGCTTGAAAATGCGCATTTTCAAGCCTTTTTATGATATAATATTCAAGGCTTTTCAAAGCCGGAAATACAGGTGGAAAAATGGCTGAAAACAAACAGGATTATATTAAGCTGGATCAGTTTCTGAAACTCTCCGGAATCGCTGCAACAGGCGGTCAGGCAAAGCTGATGATAACACAGCTGTCTGAGGTATATGTCAACGGGGAAAGAGAAACGAGAAGAGGAAGAAAGCTGTATCCGGGCGATATTGTAACAGTGGACGGAAGAAAGCTTGTAGTCGGATGATAGTCAGACAGCTGAATCTGAGAAACTACCGGAATTATGAAAAAGCACAGATTGTTTTTGATCCCGGCATGAATCTGATTACCGGAAACAATGCCCAGGGAAAGACAAATCTTATTGAAAGTCTTGTATATCTTTCTCTGACCAGGTCACACCGCATCAGCAGTGACCGGCAGCTGATCAGGGAGGGATGTGAATTCGCTGAAGCGTCATGTACGGTCAGTGACGGTGATGATAAAAAAATCAGTGCGGTAATTCATTCGGCAGGAAAAAATCTGATGATCAACAGGGTTCCTGTCAAAAGAAGCAGTGAATTTGTGGGAATTCTGAATACAGTTCTTTTTTCTCCGGATGATCTGGGTATTTTTACGGATGCCCCGAGGGAAAGAAGAAGGATAGTCAATCAGGAAATCACAAAGATTTCACCGAAGCAGCTTTATGCACTGAACAGATATGCCAATCTTCTGAAACAGAAGAATACACTGCTCAAAATGTATAATCCTGATCTGTCTTATCTGGATATTCTTGATGAGCAGATGATCCGGGAAGAAGTTGAAATTATCAGAGCAAGGCGCAGATTTACGGAAGGCATCAATTCGCATATGGAGGGAATATACAGAAATCTTTCCGATGAAGATGCTTCTGCCGGAATTGTATATGACTGCTGCACAGGAAATGATGAGAATATCGAAGAATCACTGAAAAATATGTACAGGAATGCCAGACAGAAGGATCTGGAAAATCATGTCAGTTCCTGCGGAATACACAGAGAGGATCTGATATTCACACTGAACGGAAAGAATGTTCTTCTGACCGCCAGCCAGGGACAGAAGCGGATGGTCATGCTGGCATTCAAACTGAGCATTCTTGAATTTATTAATGACATTACAGGAAAAAAAGCAGTTCTTCTGCTGGATGATGTTCTGTCCGAACTGGACAGATCCAGACAGAAAAAACTGATTGATATGATTAAAAATTCGTATCAGTGCATCATTACATGCACTGAGATACCGGAATTTCTGAAAAAAGAAAATCCGTGCGAATTTTATGTGGAAAACGGAAAGATCAACAGGGTGACGGGAGGAAGAAGATGAGTAATGAAGTAATTAACGAAGAAGGTGCAGTTCTCGGTGAAGAACTGGATACCAAAGTAACGCATGAATACAGTGACGATGATATTCAGGTTCTTGATGGTCTGGAAGCAGTCAGAAAGAGACCCGGTATGTATATCGCTTCAACTTCCGTAAAAGGGCTTCACCACCTTGTCTGGGAAATTGTAGACAACGGTATTGATGAGGCAATGGCAGGATATGCGTCGGAAGTATCCGTAACGGTTGATAAAGACAACATTGTGACGGTACGTGATGACGGCCGCGGAATGCCTACGGGAATCAATGTCAAAACAGGTAAATCCACGATCGAGACTATTTTTACGGTTCTGCATGCCGGCGGTAAATTCGGCGGCGGTGCGTATAAAGTATCCGGCGGTCTGCACGGTGTCGGTGCATCTGTTGTAAATGCCCTCAGTGAATGGCTGGAAGTCAGGGTTTTCCATGAGGGACAGATTTATTTTGTCAGATTTGAAAACGGCGGACATGCAGTTGATGCGATGAAAGTCATCGGAAAATGTGATCCGGAAAAACACGGTTCAGAGATCAAATTCAAAGCTGACCCGACTATTTTTACCGAAACAACGGTATATGAGCATGATACGCTGCGTGACAGACTGAGGCAGCTTGCTTTCCTGAACAAGGGAATCCGTCTTTCCTTCCATGATGAAAGAGAATCGGATCCCGAGAAAAGAGATCATACCTTCATGTTTGAAGGCGGTCTGAAGGAATATGTCAGATTCCTGAACAAGAACAGGAAAGCTGTTCATGAAGACATCATTTACAGTGAAGGACATGAACAGAATATCCAGGTGGAAGTAGCTGTTCAGTATAACGACGGATACAATCCGAATGTTTATACTTTCTGCAACAACATCAACACTGTGGAAGGCGGAACACATCTTGAAGGATTCCAGCTTGCCCTGAACCGCATTATCAATAAATATGCCAGAAGCAAGAATTTCCTGAAGGAAAAAGATGACAATCTGACGACTGATGACTGCAAAGAGGGAATCACGGCTATTATTTCCGTCAAGCATCCCGATCCGCAGTATGAAGGACAGACAAAGACAAAGCTGGGAAACAGTGAAGTCAGAAAGATTGTTTCTGATATTTTCGGAACGCAGCTGGAGCGGTTTTTAATGGAAAATCCGGATCAGGCAAAACTGATCATGGAGAAGGCAACCCTCGCTTCTCAGGCCCGTATTGCGGCTAAAAAGGCCAGAGAATCAACAAGAAGAAAGAGTGCTCTGGAAATCAGTGCACTTCCGGGCAAACTGGCCGACTGTTCGAGCAAAGATGCAAGCATCTGCGAAATCTACATTGTAGAGGGTGACTCCGCCGGAGGTTCCGCAAAACAGGGAAGAGATTCGCATTATCAGGCAATTCTGCCGCTGAGGGGAAAAATCCTGAATGTCGAAAAAGCAAGACAGCAGAGAGCATTTGAAAATGCGGAAATCAGATCAATGATCACAGCCTTCGGATGCGGGATCATGAATGAAGTCGATACGTCCAAGCTCCGCTATCACAAGATTGTAATTATGACCGATGCCGACGTGGACGGTGCGCATATCAGAACACTGCTTCTGACATTCTTCTACAGATACATGAAGCCGATTATCGAACAGGGATATGTATATATCGCACAGCCTCCTCTGTATAAAGTGCAGAAAGGCAATGCCGTCAGATATGCATATACCGATCATCAGCTTGAAATGGTCAAGGCTGAATTCGGAAACGGATACGGCATACAGCGTTACAAGGGTCTCGGTGAAATGAATCCGGAACAGCTCTGGGAAACAACCATGGATCCCAAAAACCGTACGCTGATCAGAGTCATGATTGATGATGCAGAGGCAGCCGATCAGAATTTCAGCATGCTGATGGGTGAGGAAGTTGAGCCCAGAAAGAACTTTATTATCGAAAATGCAAACTTCGTAGAGAATCTGGACATTTAAAGGAGGTCAGCTATGGCAAGAGATGATTTTATGGAATTTGACGAGTCACAGTTTGACCCGGGAAATATAACAGAAACAGAATTATCAAAAGAAATCAGAAGAGACTTTCTGGACTATTCCATGTCCGTTATCGTAGCCAGGGCACTTCCTGACGTACGTGACGGTCTGAAGCCTGTACAGAGAAGAATTCTGTTCTCAATGAATGAAATGAACAACGGTCCTGACAAGCCGTACAAGAAATGTGCGCGTATTGTCGGTGATACGATGGGAAAATACCATCCGCACGGTGACAGCTCCATTTACGGTTCAATGGTTTACATGGCACAGCCATGGAATATGAGAGCTGTTCTGGTGGACGGACACGGTAATTTCGGCTCTATGGACGGAGACGGCGCAGCGGCTATGCGTTATACCGAAGCGCGTATGTCAAAGATTGCCGTGGAAATGCTCAGGGATCTTGATAAGAACACTGTTGATATGGTGGATAACTATGACGGTGAGGAAAAAGAACCGTCCGTGCTGCCGGCAAGATTCCCGAATCTTCTGGTAAACGGTTCTTCCGGCATCGCTGTAGGCATGGCTACAAATGTCGCTCCTCATAATCTGGGTGAAGTAATTGACGGTATTTTTGCAGTGATGAATAATCCTGATATTGCAGTTACCGATCTCATGGAATATATCAAGGGTCCCGACTTCCCGACAGGCGGATATATTCTCGGCAGAAGCGGCATCAAAAATGCATTTGAAACCGGCAAGGGAACAATTGTCATGCGCAGCCGCACCAGAATTGAGGAAATGCCCAACGGGAAATCAAGAATTATTGTGTATGAAATCCCGTACATGGTGAATAAAGCCTCAATGGTGGAGAGAATTGCCGCACTGGCAAGAGATAAAGTCATTGAAGGCATTACGGATCTCCGTGATGAATCCAATATGGACGGCATCCGTGTCGTTATGGAACTGAAGAAAGATGTTCAGCCGGATGTGCTCTTAAATCAGCTTTACAGGCTCACTCCGCTTCAGTCAAATTTTGCGGTAAATAATGTCGTTCTGATCAACGGCGCGCCGAAACAGGCCGGAATCAGGGAAATACTGAAGGAATATATCAATTTCCAGTATGACGTGATTACCAGAAGGACAAAGTTCGATCTCGACAAGGCAGCCGCCAGGGCTCATATCCTGGAAGGTCTGCGCATCGCTGTGGATAATCTGGATGAAATTCTGCATACGATCAGAAGTTCCAGAGATGCCAATGAAGCAATGCCGAGACTGATGGAGCGCTTCGGACTGGATGAAATACAGGCAAAAGCGATTCTTGACATGCAGTTCAGAAGACTGACCGGTCTGGAACGTGAAAAGATTGAAAATGAATATCAGGAACTTCAGATCAAAATAGCGGATCTGAAGGATATTCTTTCACATCATGAGAGAGTTGAGCAGATCCTCATGGAGGAACTGACAGCGATCAAGGCTAAATTTGCCGATGAAAGAAGATCTGAAATTATCGATGCGGAAGCTGATATGGAGGATGAAGATCTGATTCCGGTTCAGGATGTTATTATCACGCTTTCAGCCAACGGCTATATCAAGCGCATTCCCCGTGACACTTATAAAGTTCAGAACCGCGGCGGCAAGGGCATCAAGGGAATGTCACTGAATGAAAATGATGTGATTGACCAGTTTGTAAGCATGTCCACGCACGACAATATGCTGGTATTTACAAACAGCGGCCGTGTATACCGCATGAAGGGATACAATATCCCGGAATACGGTCGCACTTCAAAGGGCATTCCTGTTGTCAATCTTCTGAAACTTGACAAAAACGAAAAGGTAAAAGCTATTGTACCTTACGGAAATGATGACAGTGCGAAATATCTGTTCTTTGTAACAAGAAAAGGTATTGTCAAGAGGGTTCCGATTGAGGAATTCTATAATATCCGTACAAACGGAAAGATTGCCATTGTCTTAAGAGAAGATGATGAACTTGCCTTTGTAAAGGGAACAAGAGGGGATGACACAATTATTATTGCGGCAACCAACGGCAAAGCAGTCAGATTTATGGAAGAAGATGTCAGACCGAGCGGCAGAAGCGCAATGGGAGTCAAGGGATTCGAACTTGATGATGCATATGTCATCGGCATGGCAACATCGGAGGAAGGACATAATATTCTCACTCTTACCGAAAAAGGATACGGAAAGAAATCACCGGCTGAGGAATACAGACTGACAAAGCGCGGCGCCAAAGGTGTCAAGGCAGTAAACATTACTGAAAAAACAGGTTCTCTTGTCTGCATGAAAGCAGTTGCCGGAGATGAAGATGCCATGATTATGACTGATGAGGGCATTCTGATCAGAATTACCCTGAAACAGGTCAGCAGCTACAGCAGAAATGCCAGCGGCGTAAGAGTAATTAAAGTCTCCGAAGGCTCCAAGGTGTCAACGGTTGCGATTGTTGAACCGGATCCCGAAGCTGTCACGGTACCGGTTGAAGAGGAACCCGAGACTGCTGAGGAAATGCCGGAAGAACAGGAATCTGAATAAATAAAAAAATCCGGAGGACAACATAATGTGTCCCCTGGATTTTTTTATTCTTCCGCAATGCCGGAAACAAAAATTATTTGTTCTTTTTTGAAGCTTTTTTGTCAGATGCTTTCTTTTCCGCTTTTTTCTTTTTTTTCATGTCATTGCGGATCAGTTCGGAAATATAATTTTTTACGCCCGGCTGACTTTCCAGCCACTGGATCAGATCCGCTTCATTTTCCTTTGAATAACGAACAGAAAATGAACGATAGTTTTCACGGTTGTAAGCATTGTTATATTCAAGCTTCTTCATGTATGTGGTTTTTTTCTTTACCATTATGTGCTCTCCCAAAATAATCAGATAAAGCTATATTTGTAATGATTATAGCATAAAAAGTAGGGTATGCAGATCAATATAGAGAAACTAAGCGGTAACCGTTTTCGGTCTCTGCCATGGATATTTTTCTGATATTCGGC
>JAILGV010000014.1 GCA_024696355.1 Solobacterium sp. | reverse complement strand
GACTGCGGCTGCCGCACTGATGGCCGCCGCTGCCGCATGGCTGTTCTGGTCCAATATACAGATCAGAAAGAATCTCAATGCCTCACTGATCAGCCAGTCACGCTATCTGGCCGCAGAAAGCACCAATGCCCTGAACAACTATGACCGCATGCTTGCCGTACAGCTTGCCATGGAAGCCCTGCCGAATGAAAAGCAGGACCGTCCTGTCACACCGGAAGCTCTTTATGCACTGAGCAGTTCCCTGAATCTCTACCGGGATGTGCAAAGTTCCGAAACAGCCGTAACAGCAAGGTTCTCCATGGACAACAGCATCAGTGATTTTGTCTGTGACGGCAGCGGCAGATATCTAGCAGTGCTTGATACGAACAGGCACCTGCAGATGATTGATACGCAGACCGCACAGGTCATCCGTGAGGATACATATCCGGTACTGAGCAAACCCGAAATGCTGTGCATGGGCACTGACAGGCTTCTGGTAAAGGAAGGCTATGACCTGCACTGCTATGATTTTGCGACAGGCGAAACGGTCTGGTGCCAGCAGTCTGAGGATCTGGTGCCGCTGGATGATATCGAACTGATTGAAAAAGACGGACAGGATCCGGTCATTGCGCTGCAGACTTCGTCAGCGCTCTATCTGCTTGACGGCAAAAGCGCTGAAGTTCTTGAGTATTACGATATTTCCCGGTTCAGGCAGGCAGGACAGGGCATCAGCACCTATTTCAATGCCGGAAAGGAAGGACGGCTTTTTGCCGGCAGTGCGACGGGTGAGGTGCTGCTTCCCTATGCCGTCACCGAAAACAACCGGAAGAAGCTGGGCGGATTCCTGATAACGGACAGGGACACGGGAAGCCTGAGACAGATCGAATACCGTGGGGATCCCATGGAAGAACCGACTGCGGTATTTCTGACGGACAGCGGAAATATCCTGGTCTGCGGATTTGCGGATTATGATAATGACTGGCCGTTTCTGAGGAATATCAATGTCAGCATGTCAACCACGGGCTACTCCTATACGGAATATACCCCTGTATATATGCAGGCCGTATGTCTCAGCCGGGACGGACAGCAGCTGTGGCATCATGAAATAACAGCCGCAGGATACGGTTTCCATCAGAATTATTTCCCGCATCTGAAGCATGCCGCTCTGAACAACGGCACGAAGAGACAGGTTCTCTGCGTCTCACTGACAAATGCTGTTGAATACATCGATGCAGAAACAGGTGAAGTGCTGAACCGCTATGACTGTTCCTCCGTTCCTGTATGCAGTGCGGACGGCCTGGCGGAGGAAAGTGAAGAGGCATGGCTGCTGGAAAACGGTGAAATTGCACGCATGTCGGTCTTTGAAAACAGATGCCTGACCGTAAGCACCTTTATGGACGGAGTCACTGCGCTTGACTGGCGTGCGGCGGACCGCACGGAAAACGGGAAAGCAAGATTCTTTGTTCTTCACGACGGAGATGTCTATCTTTATCAGAACGGCATGAGCAGTTCGGTATGGCAGGCATTTGACGACCCCGGCACATATGCGGCGGTGCCGATTTCCAGAAAGATTTATTATTCCGGGGACAGAATGCTCTTCTGCGGTACATATGACCTGCGCTGCTATGACAGAAAAACAGGACGGCTTATCTATACCGCCGACTTCAGGGATGAAGCCGGTACCCCGCTTTCCTGCACGCCGGCAGGATTCAGCGAAGACAGGAAGAAGCTGTATCTTTACACCTCTTCCCTGCAGCTGCTTGCCGTCGATACGGAGGAAGGAACATACAGCACGTCTGCGCTTCCTTCGGAAACAACATACCCGTATGTCAGAACACTGCGCAGCTGGAGCAGGCCGGTTCTGAAAAACGGACTGCTGTATTATGCGGTCTGCTACAGTGAGGACAGCAGCTCCATACATCATGCCGTGCAGTTTATCTATGATCCCGAAAATGAAACGGTTCAGAAACAGTGGCTCCCCGATGAGAAGTTCAGTCAGCTTGCCGGACCGTTTATCAATGAAAGCGGCACGCAGATTCTGTATCTGACCGAAGCATTCGAAAAGATCAGAGGGTGCATCTTCAATACCTCCGATTCATCCTTTACTATGATCGAGGAAGACAGCTGCATGCCCGGCGGAAAATACGACCGGACGGGAAGTGCGGCTGCTGCCTGGAACAATACCGACGGAAGTTTCGCTGTTCTGCCGTATCTTGGAAGCGAAATCCGCGTCTTTGACAAAAACGGAAAGATCACCGGAAGAATTCAGCAGAACTCCGACAGTGAGTCGGACCTCGCCTTCCGTGACGGCAGAATATTCTCCCTCATCCGCGGAGAATATGAATTACCGCTCAATATCTATGATGCAGAGACCGGCATCCGCATTGTTTCCTATCCTCTTGAAAAAGCATCCGAGCCGTATGAAACGGAATGGAGCTTCACGGACAGCCGTCTGATACTGAGAACCGGAAATGCCCTGTATATGATCGATAAAAACACCTGGACGCCCGAAGCTTTCTGTCCGATGAACTGCTACGGATTTGACGAAGAGTATCAGCGCCTGATCGCCGGTGCCGGAAGTACCGGAACCGAAGCACATCTGGGCTATTATCCTCTCTGTTCCGTCGGACAGATGACTGAAATCGCCCGGGAATTTACCGGAACGCAGACCATGAGCCGGCAGGAGAGAGCAAAATACGGACTGAACTGAACACGGCGGTGTGTAAAATACACACCGCTTTTATCATGCGCAGGCGCACGGGCAATGCTAAAATAATGCCGTATATAACTGCGGAGGTATTCATCATGTTTGATATTTGCTGTGCCGGGATTGCCACCTGGGATACATTGTTTTCCGGTGTTCCGTCCGATCTTCTGTCGATCGACGGTGATACTGCAAAAGGCTATCATGAAGGTCCCGGCGGAGATGCCGTCAACGCCTCCGTTTCCCTTGCCAGACTCGGCCTGCGTACGGCGGTATGCGTCTGTACCGGATGTGACAGTGCAGCGGACAGTCTGGAAGCTGTATTAAAAAAAGAAGGCGTCAATACCGAAGGTCTCTTCCGAAACAAATCATGTCATACCGCAAGTCCCGTCATCCTGATTGATGAATCGGGAGACAGGCATATTCTGCGAGTTCCGCACAACGGAAATACCTTTTTCACCGCAGATATGATTCCTGCACACATATTAGGAAATTCACGCCATCTTCATATCGCCAGCGTCAATATGATTCCCGGGCTTGACGGAAAGCCGCTGGCTGATCTGTTTGCCGAAGCACATTCGCTGGGCATGACAACCAGCATGGATGCCTCCGTCGACAGACAGGGCGAATGGATATCCAAAGTCCGTGATGCTCTGATGAACTGTGATATTTTCATTCCGAGCATTCAGGAAGCCAGAGCATATGCCGGAACGGACGACATTGCCGGCATTACGGATTTCTTCAGGCAGTTCCCGCTGAAATACTTCGGCATCAAGCTCGGTGCACAGGGTCTGTATCTGACCGATTTCAGCAGCGAATACCGCATTCCCTCTCTTTATAAAGGCATACCGGCCGATACCACCGGTGCGGGTGATGCACTGTTCGCCGGCTTCCTTGCGGCCTGGCTCAGGGGATATGACCTGTATTCCTGCGGTCTGATGGGAAGTGCACAGGCAGCTTCCGTCATGAGGCAGATCGGCGCATGCGCAGGTGCCGGCACCTGGGCGGATGCCGTGCAGATGATAGAAAAAGCAGGCGGGAAACTCCTGCCTGCAGTAAAGTAATCAGATTTTTTTCCAGGCGCTCCTGGAGAACAGAATCAGTATCGGATAGATCTCCAGTCTGCCGGCGAGCATATCGAAGATCATAACCAGCTTGCTCAGGGGACTGTATGCACTGAAGTTGCATGTTGCGCCCACTCCGTCGAAGCCGGGACCGATATTATTGAATGTCGCTATGACAGCCGACAGATTGGTCTCAATGGAGAATCCGTCCATGGATACGATCAGGAAGCTGAAGATAATAATGAATACATATGCAATCAGATAACCGTTGACGTTGCGCATGACTTTTTCGTCCATGACAACGCCGTTGACTCTGACTTTTCTGACTTCACTGGAACGAAGATTCTCATGGAAATTCCTGCGGAGGCTCTTGAACAGCAGCATAATCCTGGCCACCTTGATGCCGCCGCCGGTGCTTCCTGCACAGGCGCCGGATAGCATCAGGATCAGCAGGATCGCCTTGCTCAGGGCCGGCCACTTGTCAAAGTCCGCTGTCGCGAATCCGGAAGTGGATATGACCGTGGCAACCTGGAAAGCCGCATGACGGACTGTCTCTGCGACAGTCGGGAAGAACCCTCTCAGGTTCAGTGTAATCAGAACGATGCTGGTAAATACAATTCCCACGTACAGATGCAGTTCCTCATCCCGCAGCACATCTTTGACGCGCTTCATGAGAAGCAGGTAGTAACAGCTGAAGTTGACGCCGAACAGCAGCATAAACACCGTCGTGACATTCTGCAGATACGGACTGTAGCTGGCCATGGAGTCATTTTTGACACCGAATCCGCCGGTGCCTGCCGTACCCACGGCAGTGCATACCGCATCGAATACCGGCATTCCGCCGATCACAAGAAACAGGAAGTCAAGCACCGTAAGAACAACATAGATGACATACAGGATCACCGCTGTCTGCTTCATGCGCGGCCCAAGCTTGCCGACCGAAGGTCCCGGGCTCTCCGCTCTCAGGATATGTATCGTAAAGCCCTCGTTTTTGCCGGAAAGCGGAACGATGGCCAGCAGGAACACCAGCACTCCCATGCCGCCCAGCCAGTGGCTGAATGAACGCCAGTACAGCAGACCTTTGTCCATCGCCTCGACGTTTGTCAGAATGGAGGAACCGGTCGTTGTAAAACCGGATACCATTTCAAACAGGGCATCCACATAAAGCGGGATTTCCCTTGAAATATAGAACGGCAGACATCCGAGCATTGACATGACAAGCCATGCCACCCCGGTCGTCACAAGACCTTCCTTGGCATAGAAGCCTTTTTTGGCATTCCTTGTGACAGCGTAAAGACAGCCGGCAGCGATCACAATGATAACAATCGACTTGATAATCGAAAATGCCGCATTGTGCTCATGATAGTACAGGCTGATCAGCCATGCAGGTATCATGAATACCGCCTCGACCGCCAGGATCAGAGAAATGATCTGACCGATTTTTTTATAATTCATCGCGTTGCGCATATCATTCCTCAAAGATATCATTCAGCGTTCTGATGCTGTCGTTGCTGTTGGTTACAACGACGATCGAATCGCCTTCTTCAAAACTTTCATTACCGTTGGCAATCACCGTGTATCCGGCATGCGCTATGGCAGCGATCAGAACGTTCTTCTTTGTCTTGAAGTCTCTGAGTCTTTGGCCGATATGCTTTGTGTCCTTCTCAACGATGAATTCCATTGCCTCTGCCCTGCCGTTGGCAATCGTATGCATGGCGACTGCCGCGCCCTGCTTGTTCTGCATTGCCCTGACGTAACGGACGATCAGATTGGAAGCCAGTTCCTTCGGTGAAATAACGGAACCGATTGACATTGCATCAAGAATCTTGTTGTTTTCCGCATGAGAAATCTTGGTGACGACCTGCGACACATTTCTGGTGTTTGCATACAGCGAAATAACAATATTCAGCTCATCCAGGCCGGTCATCGTCACAAGCGCATCACTGTCTCCCAGACCGACGCTGTCCAGGAAGTCCTGCGAGCTGGCATCACCCTCAATGATCGTTGCATTGGGAAGTTCCTCTGCCAGCCAGTGGCATCTGTCGCTTCTGCTTTCGATAATTGTGCAGTCCATGCCGGACTTTTCCAGTTCGCGGACAAGGTAGTAGCTGATTCTTCCGCCGCCGGCGATCAGGACACGCTTGGCCTTTCTGGTAATAATTCCGAGTGTTTTGAGCAGTGCACTCAGATTGTTCGGCGATGCTGTCGCAAAAATCAGATCGCCTTCCTTCAGGGTAAATGTTCCGTCGGGAATGACGCACTTTCCGTCACGAAGCACGGCGCAGATCAGTGCATGACCGTGAATAATGGAGGACAGATTGCGCATGGATACATTTTTCAGCGGACTGTTCGCGTCAATTCTCAGTTCAACTATTTCAACATTGCCTTTGGCAAATGTATCAATCTTCAGGAAACCGGGGAACTTCAGAAGTCTGGCAATTTCCTGCGCCGCTTCACGTTCAGGATTGATAACCATATTCAGAGCAAAAACATCACGCATCTCATATGCCTGACGGCGGTATTCCGGATTTCTGATTCTTCCGATTGTGTGCAGTTCCGGATTCAGACCGTGCGCTGTCATGCAGGAAAGAAGATTGACCTCATCCGTATCCGTTGCGGCAATCATAAGATCGGCATTCATGACGCCTGCCTCCTCCAGAATTCCCATGCTTGCGGAATTTCCGGCCACGGCAATCACGTCATAATGCTCCATGATTTTCTCCAGAACTTCTGTGCTTTTGTCAATAACGGTTATTTCATGTCCCTCAGCGGAAAGCTGGCCGATCAGTGTAGAGCCGATCTTGCCTCCTCCTGCAACCAATATTCTCATAGTGAAACCTCACCCCAGTTAATCTGAATATACGTCTACCATTCTACCTATCAGCTGATAAAAGTGCAAATCAATCATCTGATTAAACCACGCTTTGCTTCACGAATCAAAAAAAGAATGAAGTTTCTCAATCTCAGAGCACTTCATTCTTATGCGTTCATTATTTGTTGTCTTTGCCGCGCAGCTTATTGACATACTCGATCAGAGGAAGCAGGATGATCGTTACAAGTCCGGCGGCGTATCCGTTGTTGTACAGATCCAGCCAGCCGAAATTCGATGCCGTATTGCGCACCAGCGATACATGGAAGATGCCTGCAGCGATGCCCCAGAACGGACCGAAGTCACCGGTAATGCCGCACAGGCACGGCACAAAGACAGCGGCAAGAAGGATTGCCTGATCGTTCAGGCTCCATATCGAGACAAAGGACATCAGGATGATGCCGAGCCACAGGAATATGACATTGTACGGATTCATTCCGAATGCCGCAAAGCCGATAATCGTCAGTACGCCCGCACAGACCGGTCCGGAAAGATGACCGCCGACGATCAGGATATATGCCATCGCCATTATGCCCATGATTCCCATATTGATCAGTGAAGCCGGAAGACCGACCAGTCTGACATAGTCGGTTCCGTTTTTTCCGCTGTGCTTAAAGATATCTTTGTAGTCGGAAAGACCGCCCATGATCATTCCGGTCAGAATAAACAGAACGCAGAGTCCGCCGATCAGAATCAGCATCCACCGATCATTGTCGAGGGACCAAGTCGACAGCGGAGCAAATTCCATTCCGAAATTCTTCATGATGCTGACAAGCAGCGTACCGATGAAGCCGGTAATCATACCGATATTGAACAGCGTATATCCGTTATGAACCCTTGCCGTAACCGGAGCACAGATCAGTGAAAGCATGCCGATCATAATTCCGACAAGCACGGCAAGAATCAGCCTGACAGCCAGCGGTCCGGGAGCGTTAAGGGCGGTAAATGTAACAAACGGACCCATGCAGGTTGCCAGAAGACCCGGGAACACGGTTCTTGAAGACGGCACGCCGATCAGCTTTCCGTAAATCCAGGAGCCGAGAACGATCGGGATCATATTCGGAACACTCTTGCCGAACAGGGCAAAACCGGCAACGATAAAGCATGTGCCGAAGCTCAGCCCGCCGAATTCGGCACCTGACATCCTGATGCAGACAACAGCCAGCAGCATTGACAGTCCCGCATTCAGAAAACCGCCGCTGATTCCGCCGATTACCGTATAGTCGGTGATCAGTGCCGCCGGAGATATCCAGACGGTCCACAGACCGTTTACTGCCGTACCCGGATTTCCTCCGGTCAGAAGACCGAACACAATCAGAACGACAGCTGTGAAGAGATTGATTCTGAATACAGCTTCCGAAGGGCTGCTGCGGTCATAACCCAGAATTCCTGCCATGTTTGATATCCCCCTTTGCCCGCTGCGGACAATGCTTCCGTAAAGTCCCTTTCATTGATCCGCCGGCGTATGCATAATTCTTTATCTGCCGGTGCAATCATTTTCTGCCGGAATGCGGACAGTGATGCCTGATTCCGGCTTTCTGCGGTTTCCCTGCGCATTCATACTAATACATTACAACAATCTGCGCATTCTCTGCCAATTTCCTGTGAAAAACAGCGGGAAGCGTTCACGCCTCCCACTGTTCAGCTGAGTTTTATCTGAAATAGTCAACCGCACCCCTGAAGATCAGATCCTGCAGGTTCTGATCCGGAATGTTGCGGTAGAGTCCGCTTCCGCTTCGTTCCGAATGTCCCATCTTGCCGAACACCCTTCCGTCCGGACTTGTGATTCCTTCAATTGCCATGAAGGAATTATTCGGATTGTACCGGATATCGTCCGTAGGTTTTCCGTCCGGGTCCACATACTGCACTGCGACCTGTCCGTTTTTCAGCATTTCATCCAGGACTTCCTGCGATGCGATAAAGCGTCCCTCGCCATGGCTTACGGCAACGTGGTGGATGTCGCCGACATGTGCATATCTCAGCCAGGGTGATTTATTGCTTGCGACTCTCGTACGCACAATCATGCTCTGGTGCCTGCCGATTGTATTAAAGGTCAGCGTCGGGCTTGCCTCATCAGGATCGATAATCTTTCCGTACGGAACAAGACCGAGCTTGATGAGTGCCTGGAATCCGTTGCAGATGCCGCACATCAGCCCTTCTCTTTCATCCAGAAGCTTCGCAACCTCCGCCCTGATCTTCGGATTGCGGAAGAAAGCCGTAATGAATTTGCCCGAACCGTCCGGTTCATCACCGCCGGAGAATCCGCCCGGCACGGCAATGATATGACTCCGTGAAATCGCTTCGGCAAATGCGTCGGCACTTTCGGCGATTTCTTCGGATGTGCGGTTGCGCACCACAAAGATTTCGGTCTCCGCACCGTACTTTTCAAATGCTTTTGCCGTATCCCATTCACAGTTGGTGCCCGGGAAGACCGGAATCAGCACATGCGGCTTTTCGACCGTATAAGATGCGTGCATCACATGATCCGCTTCACAGCTGAAAGCAGGAAGCTCAGATGCCGGTCTGTCCTCCAGATACGGGAAGACCGGCTGAAGCTTTGCCTCATATGCTTTCTGCAGGAGGGAAAGATCCAGTGTCTGCTCTGCTTCGAAGACGAAGCGTTCTTCCGTTGTTCCGAGCAGTACAGCGTTTTCCGGAAGATCTCCGTCTGTTTCGACAATAAATGCACCGGCACATTTTTCGAACAGTGCCTGATAATCCGTATCCTTTTCAAAACGGATGCCGATGCGGTTGCCGAGCGCCATCTTGAACAGGCCCTCTGCAGCGCCGCCTCTTTCCAGTGTCCATGACGCGAGCACCCTGCCCTGTGCATTCAGTGTCTCCATCTGTAGGAAAACTGACCTGACACTCTCAAATACCGGCAGCCCGTGACTGTCGTATTCCGGCTTCAGCAGGAATACCTTATGCCCTGCACCTTTGAATTCATCCGAAATAATCTTAGCTGCCGGGGCATGGGAAACCGCAAAGGACACCAGCGTGGGAGGAACGTCAATATTCTCGAACGTGCCTGACATGCTGTCCTTGCCGCCGATGGCTGCGACACCAAGCTCCATCTGTGCCCTGAATGCGCCCAGAAGCGCCGCCATGGGACTTCCCCAGCGTTTCGGATCTTCGCCGGTATGACCGAAGAATTCCTGGAAGCTCAGCCAGCAGTGCTGCGCACTTCCGCCTGCCGCAATAATCTTTGCCACGCTTGTGATTACAGCTTCCATGGCTCCCTTATAGGATGATTCTGAGGAAACATACGGATCAAATCCCCAGCCCATCAGTGAAGCTGTTTCCGTTGTTCCGTTCAGCACCGGAATCTTCGCCGCCATTGCCTGTGCCGGTGTCAGCTGATATTTTCCGCCGAACGGCATGAGTACGGTTCCCGCTCCGATGGTGGAGTCGAAGCGTTCGCTGAGGCCTTTCTGCGAACAGACATTCAGATCGCTGACCAGTTCCTGCATGCGCTGTGCGAAGCTTCCCGCATCAGCTTTTCTTTCCTGTTTTTCCGGTTCCGGAATCCGTACATCCGCAAAGCGCTCGGCGCCGTTGGTATTCAGGAATTCTCTGGAGATATCTACAATCCTGACACCGTCCAGTTCCATGACCA
Source organism: Solobacterium sp. (assembly GCA_024696355.1). Taxonomy (GTDB): domain Bacteria; phylum Bacillota_I; class Bacilli_A; order Erysipelotrichales; family Erysipelotrichaceae; genus Bulleidia. Next base: position 43,251 of record JAILGV010000014.1, on the reverse strand, counting down.
GACGTGCATCATCACTGACATGCGCCACAATTGTGCTTTCCAGATTCTCACTGTCAGCCAGTCTGCAGAATTTTTCCGCATCCTCAGCTGCCGTTACGACAGCCATGCGCTCCTGACTTTCGGAAATTGCCAGTTCCGTTCCGTCAAGACCTTCGTATTTCTTCGGCACCAGGTTCAGGTTGATATGCAGACCGTCAGCCAGTTCGCCGATTGCGACCGATACACCGCCGGCACCGAAGTCATTGCAGCGCTTGATCAGCCTGGTTGCCTCGGGATTTCTGAACAGTCTCTGCAGTTTTCTCTCTTCCGGCGCATTACCCTTCTGTACTTCCGCACCGCATGTTTCCAGTGATTCAACGGTATGGCTTTTCGAGGAGCCTGTTGCCCCGCCGCATCCGTCTCTTCCGGTTCTTCCGCCCAGCAGGATGACCGCATCACCCGGTTCGGGCTGTCTGCGGACGACATTCTCTGCCGGTGCTGCAGCGATCACCGCTCCGATCTCCATGCGCTTTGCCACATAGCCGGGATGGTACAGTTCATGCACCAGTCCGGTGGAAAGACCGATCTGGTTTCCGTAGGAACTGTAGCCGTTGGCTGCGGTTACCGTCAGCTTTCTCTGGGGAAGCTTTCCCTTCAGCGTCTGCTCCACCGGCTTCAGAGGATCTGCGGCACCGGTAATGCGCATCGCCTGATATACATAGCTTCTTCCTGACAGAGGATCGCGGATGGCACCGCCCAGACATGTTGCGGCACCGCCGAACGGCTCGATCTCCGTCGGGTGGTTATGTGTCTCATTTTTAAACATCAGGAGCCAGTCCCTGTCTTCTCCGTCCACATCGACCTTCAGTCTGACAGAGCAGGCATTGATCTCTTCCGATTCATCGAGATCCTTCAGCTTTCCCCTCTTTTTCAGTGCTTTGGCCGCAATCGTGCCGAGATCCATCAGAGTGACAGGCTTTTCTTTTCTTCCCTGATATACTTCTTTTCTGACCTGCAGATAATCATCAAAAGTCTGCCGGATATAATCCGGTTCAATCCTGATATCCTGAAGGATTGTATTAAATGTCGTATGACGGCAGTGATCGCTCCAGTATGTGTCAATGACTCTGATTTCGGTCATTGTCGGATCACGTTTTTCCTCATTCTTAAAATAATCCTGAAGGAATTTCAGGTCTGCCGTATCCATTGCAAGACCCATTGACTTTCTCAGCTCAGCCAGTTCCTCCGGGCTTCTGAGGATAAACCCTTCCATAACGGGGGGAAGATCCGGCTTCGGGTAGGACATCAGAATCGTGTCCGGCTTCTTCAGCTTTGCCTCACGTGCCTCCACGGGATTGATCAGGGTATCCCTGATCTTTCCTTTTTCCGCTTCCGTCAGTTCCGCTCCCCTGATGTAGTACAGTTTCGCCGTACGGACGTCCGGTCTGGTCCTGCATGTACTCAGCTGGATGCACTGCGAAGCACTGTCGGCGCGCTGGTCAAACTGCCCCGGAAGATATTCCACTGCCAGCACCCATTCATCCGCATCGGGTGCCGGTGCCTCCTCTTCATACAGATCATCAACCTGCGGTTCGGAAAGAATATTCCTCTTTGCCATTTCATAATCTTCTTCGGCAATATTCTCAAGATCATAGCGGTTAAAAACACGCACGCCGCTGATATGACCGCTGAGCACCACCGTATTCAGATTATTCAGCACGCCTGCCGCTTCCACGGCATAAGGCTTTTTCTTTTCGGTAAAGCAACGATAAACCGTCATGCATTTCCTCTTTCCAGCGCTTTTTTACCGATATCGGTACGGTAATGCGCATTTTCAAATGTAATCTCCTTTACCGCCGCGTAGCTTTTTTCCAGTGCTTCGCCAAGTGTGCGTCCCAGCGCACTTATGCCGAGCACTCTGCCGCCGTTGGTAAGATACTGTCCGTTTTCGAACTTTGTACCGCTGTGGTATACCGTAACGCCCGCATGGCGTCCGTTTTCGTCAAGACCTCTGATCACTTTTCCCTTTGCATAGCTGCCGGGATAGCCGCCGCTGGCAATCATGACGCATGCCGCACACTGATCAGACCATTCCGTTTCTGTTTCAGCCAGTGTTCCGCTGCGGCATGCCTGCATGATCCTGAACAGATCCGACTTCAGAAGCGGCAGAACCACCTGTGTTTCCGGATCACCGAAACGGCTGTTGTATTCTATGACTTTCGGGCCTTTTTCCGTAATCATAAGCCCGAAGTACAGACAGCCCTTAAACGGTCTTCCCTCGGCGTTCATGGCCTTTACGGTGGGCAGGAAGATTTCCTTCATGCATCTGTCCGCAACTTCCTCTGTATAGAAGGGAGAAGGAGCGATCGTTCCCATACCGCCGGTATTCAGACCTTCGTCATTGTCATTTGCCCGCTTGTGGTCCATGGAGGATATCATCGGACGGACGGTCTTTCCGTCTGTGAAGGCGAGAACCGATACTTCCGGTCCGCTCAGGAATTCTTCGATTACGACCTGACTTCCGGCATTGCCGAAGGTCCTGTCAACCATCATTTCCTGCAGTGCTTTTTCTGCTTCCCCGGCATTCTGCGCGATGATGACGCCTTTGCCGAGAGCCAGTCCGTCGGCCTTGATCACAGAGGGCCAGCTGTTCTGTTCCTTCACATAGGCAAGCGCCTTTGCGGGATCGTCAAAAACCGCATAATCCGCAGTCGGAATGCCGTATTTTTTCATCATGTTTTTGGCAAACACTTTGGATGCCTCTATCTGTGCCGCCGCCCTGTCAGGTCCGAAACATGCAAATCCCTTTTCCTCCAGCGCATCAACCATGCCGATGGCCAGGGGATCATCCGGTGTCACGCACACAAAATCCACGGCTTCACGCGCAGCCAGTTCGCACATGCCGCTGATATCGGTCGCCTTTACGCTGAAGCATACCGCATCGGCGGCTATGCCTCCGTTGCCCGGTGCACAGATAACTTCCGTCACTTCGGGGGATTCATTCAGTTTCCGGATAATTGCATGTTCACGGCCGCCGCTGCCTATTACCAGTACCTTCATGGCATGCCCCGGCATCAGTGGTGGAACAGACGGATTCCCGTAAATGCCATTACCATGCCATAACGGTCCGCTGTTTCGATGACATTGTCGTCACGGATGGAGCCGCCCGGTTCCGCAACATATTTCACGCCGCTCTTATGTGCACGTTCAATATTGTCGCCGAACGGGAAGAATGCGTCGGATCCCAGTGATACACCTGTATTTCTGGAGATCCAGGCTGCTTTTTCTTCATTTGTGAATACGGAAGGCTGTTCCGTGAAATAGTACTGCCAGCTTCCGTCTCTCAATACATCCTCATATTCATTGCCGATATAAAGATCAATTGCATTGTCTCTGTCTGCTCTTCTGACATCAGCCCTGAACGGCAGTTCCAGTACTTTCGGGCACTGTCTCAGCCACCAGTGGTCTGCCTTGTCGCCGGCGAGACGCACGCAGTGAATACGGCTCTGCTGTCCTGCGCCGACACCGATCGCCTGACCGTTTTTCGCATAAGCGACGGAATTGGACTGTGTATATTTCAGTGTGATCAGGGAAACGATCAGGTCACGTTTTGCCTCGTCACTGAGGTCTTTGTTCGCAGTCACGATGTTGGTCAGCTGATCCGGCGTGATCAGAAGACTGTTGTGTCCCTGCTCGAATGTTACGCCGAATACCTGCTTTGTTTCTTTTTCCGCAGGTACATAATCCGGGTCGATCTGCACAACATTGTATCCGCCCTTTTTCTTGGATCTCAGGATTTCAAGAGCTTCGTCCGTATAACCCGGCGCAATGACGCCGTCGCTGACTTCCGGCTTGAGAAGCAGTGCCGTATCTGCGTCGCAGATATCGGAAAGTGCTGCCCAGTCACCGTAGGAACTCATTCTGTCTGCGCCTCTTGCTCTGGCATATGCACTGGCAATCGCGGAAAGTTCCATATCCGGTGTAAAGTAAATCTTTTTGTCTGTCTCGCTCAGCGGTACGGCAACCGATGCACCGGCCGGAGATACATGCTTGAAAGACGCTGCGGAAGGAAGGCCTGTAGCCTGCTTCAGCTCACTGACCAGCTGCCAGCTGTTCAGCGCATCCAGAAAATTAATATAGCCCGGTCTGCCGTTGAGAACCTGCACGGGCAGGTCGCTGCCGTCTTCCATGAAGATGCGGGAAGGTTTCTGATTTGGGTTGCAGCCATACTTCAGTTCAATTTCTTTCGACATTGTCAGTTCTCCTTTACATTTCTGTTAATAATGCGATCCGTTGTCTCTCCTGTTTCAGGATTCAGCAGCCTTGTAAACAGAGATACACGGTTGTCATGATTCAGTGCGTCCCACAGTTTCTCTGTGAATGTATCCTGGTCATCGTTCATTTCCACACAGACGGGATCTCCCTCAAAGGAAGGAATGGGACTGCCGTTATCAACATAAGTATGAATAATATGTCCGAAGCCTGCCTTCGGCTTTTCGTAGAATACGAAGTTTCTCACCGGGCATTCAGGATCGCCGTCAGCACTCTTCAGGATCGACAGGGCATATGATTCACCCTTGACAATTCCGGAAATACGCGGTGTGTAGTTGGGGCTGTCCGGTTCATATGTTCTTGTCAGAAGGGCACTGACAAATGTGCCGCCCTGCAGAAGATCGTGATAGATCGTATCAGTCTGATCGCCGTTTGTGACGATCGTGCAGTCCTTCAGAACGCGTACGGGCTGATAGATGATGAGGGAAGGATCCTTCATCTTCGAAGGATCAAAGGCCTCCGTGCGGATGCCGTCACCGTGTGTGACGAAGATGCGGTTTCTGCTGTTTTCGCTTCTGCCCATAATGAAGTAGCCGATCAGGATCATGCCGTCCCCGGTTTTGCCGATGACGATGCCTCTGCCCGGATACTCTTTCTGCTTCAGATAAGAATATAAATTTACTGCCTTCATTTACTGTTCTCCTTTTCCAATAAATCAGATACGATTCTCACTGCCTGCGGAAGTATCTTCCACTCAGCCTGTTCCATAACTCTTCTCTGCAGAATTTCCGGTGTGTCTCCTTCTTCCACCGCAACTGCCTTCTGGATCAGGATCCTGCCGCCGTCAGGAATCTCATTGACATAATGCACTGTCGCTCCCGTGATTTTTACACCTCTTTCCAGCGCGGCCTGATGAACTTTCAGTCCGTAGAAGCCTTTTCCGCAGAAAGACGGAATCAGGGACGGATGAATATTGATGATTCTTTCCGGATAAGCCTCAATCACAGGCATTCCCAGAATACTGAGATATCCGGCAAGAACGATCATATCAATGTCATGCTCTTTCAGGACGGTGATCACTGCATTGTCAAACAGGTCCTGTGTTTCATAATCCTTCCTTCTGACAACTGCTGTTTCAATTCCGGCACTGCGTGCCCGTTCAAGGGCATACGCCCTGTCATTGCCGGAAAGCACGAGCGTGATCTTCCCGCTGGGGAACATTCCTGCTTTTTCACTGTCGATCAGGGCTTGAAGATTGGTTCCTCCGCCCGATACAAGCACCGCGATTTTTATCATACCTGCTCCTCAAAGACAACTGTATGGCTGCCTTTTGCTATATGGCCGATCACCTGCGCCTGTTCATTGTTTTCCTTCAGAACAGAAAGTGTCTTTTCAGCATCTTCCGGGCTGACAATCAGCGCCATTCCGATCCCCATGTTAAATGTGTTGTACATGTCGTGTTCGCTGATATTCCCTGTCTTCTGAATCAGCGGGAATATCGGAAGAACCGGCCAGCTTCCCTTCCTGATCACGGCATCAAAGCCCTCGGGAAAGCTTCTCGGCAGATTCTCATAGAAGCCGCCGCCGGTGATATGTGCAATCGATTTCACTCTTACCTGCTTCAGCACTTCGAGAACAGGCTTCACATAAATTCTGGTCGGTGTAAGCAGCGTTTCACCCAGTCCTTTTCCCAGTTCCTCCCGGTATGCATTCAGATCCGCATGTTCGACATCAAAGATCCTGCGAACCAGCGAGAACCCGTTGGAATGCACGCCGCTGGAGGAGATGCCGATAATGACATCTGATTCTTCAACTGTATTTTTATCAAGCAGTGCTTCTTTATTCACTGCACCGAAGGAGAAACCGGCAAGATCGTATTCATCCGCCGGATAGAAGCCCGGCATTTCCGCTGTTTCGCCACCCACCAGGGCACAGCCTGCCTGCACGCATCCTTCCGCCACGCCGGATACAATCTGAGCGATTTTTTCCGGAACGTTCTTTCCGCAGGCAATGTAATCAAGAAAGACCAGCGGTCTTGCCCCTGCGCAGATAATGTCGTTCACGCACATGGCAACACAGTCAATGCCCACCGTGTCATGCCTGTCCAGCAGGAAGGCAAGCTTCAGCTTCGTACCGACGCCGTCCGTTCCCGAAACCAGCACCGGGCGGGGAAACTCAGAGAGATCCAGTTCAAACAGACCGCCGAATCCGCCGATGCCGTCAAGGCATCCTTTCACGAATGTTCTCTGAACATGTGTTTTCATCAGTTCCACGGCTCTGTATCCGGAAGTGACATCCACGCCGGCTGCCTTGTATGATTCACTGTAGCTTTTATTTTCCATATGTTATCCTTCCCTGACTTTTTCCTGAAGCGCCTGATCCTTTTTCAGAACAGCCTGATGCATGGCCTCCCTGTCATCAGCCAGTTTCTGATACAGCCGGTCATCATCCGCCGCAAGAATGCGGGCTGCCAGATACGCCGCATTTTTCGCACCGTCCACTGCCACGCAGGCAACGGGAATTCCCGGAGGCATCATGACTGTTGAAAGCAGTGCATCCATGCCTTCAAGCGCCGCGCTTTTCAGCGGTACGCCGATTACGGGCAGAAGTGTATATGCCGCAAGGCTTCCGGCCAGGGCTGCGCTCATTCCGGCGCCGGCAATAATGACACCGAATCCGTTTTCCTTTGCATGAACAGCGAAATCCGCTGCCTCTGCAGGTGTTCTGTGGGCACTGAAGACGTGCACTTCATATTCAATTCCGAAGCTCTTCAGTACCGGAAGGGCTTTTGACATTACTGTGAAATCACTGTCACTGCCCATAATAACGGCTGCTTTTTTCATCATTTCCTCCTTAAATCAAAAAAGCCCTGAACATAGTTCACAGGCTTCCTTCTTCCATCTTAAAAACCGCAATTGAATCCGGACGCACTCCCTCCTGCAGGAGTATATCTGCAAAAACATGTCGAGTTACTGCCGCTGCCATAGCTCTATACCTCACTTTCCGTGCGATACCATGATTCAAAAGACAACGTTATACTACCCAAAATGGCATGAAAAGTAAAGAGAATTCAAAAATGAGCGGGAATCGCATGCCGGCACGTTCCTGTACTGCATGTATACGGAACAGTCGGGTTAACAAAAAGCTCTGTCCGTAGACAGAGCACTGTTACATTTTCTGGGAGTTGTAATAGTCGCGGAGCAGTTTTCTGATGACTGTTCTGCTCTTGATGGAGATCGAGAACTCATCTCCGTTTTTCATAATGACTGTATCATCGCTGACTTTTTCCAGATTCTCAAGATTCAGAATTCTGTTTCTGGCAAACAGCACAAATCTGTCATCATCCAGCTGCTTCAGGAAATGATGCAGGGTAGAACGGACATGAATCTTTTTACTGCCGCTGAAGGTGATAATATCGACATAATTTCTGTCGGACTGAACATAGAGAATATCGGACAGTTCAAGCGTGTACATGATTCCGTCGCTGTCGCATACCGCAACACTTTCCTTTCTCTTTGTCTGATCTTCGGAAACTCTGACATCCGCATCCTGCGTCACATAGGAGATATGTATATGGATCAGATAAAGATTCGCGCCTTTCTGTGCCCATACGGCAGTCATGCACTGTCTGGCCTCAAAGATTTCTGTTTCCTTTTCCCTGAGAAGACGGAATGTACCGGTAATCACGCAGAGCTGTGCCTCGCTGTATCTGCACTCATACTGCTGTGACAGCAGTCTGAACGGATACCGGTCCCTGTTGCCTGCGATCATATCCTTTATCGCATCCATATCCTGCTGAAGCGTATCGTATCCGAGCCCGATTAAACCAAAGCTTTCACCGGCATATTCCGTCAGCAGTTCAGTTTTACCTTCCCAAGCCTCATTGACAATCCGTTTTGTCAGATCCATTGCCTTCAAACGCATTGATTTAATCATCGTTCCATCCTCCCGGCTGCCGTTCGGCCGTCTGCCCGACAGTAGCATTTATCCAGTACTAATTATGATAGCCATTTCACATAATCTCATCAATGATCATACGTAAAAAAGGGATGTATATAGCAAAAATTAATTCTTAATACATTTATTTTAAATATTATGATGTTTTCTCAACATTATATTTTATGTACTCATATAAAAAGAACTTATCGACTCCGTCCGCAGATTCAATAAGTTCTTTTCCGTACTGATATCAGATTTTCACATCGATTCCGAATTCCTCGGGAAGGAATCTCGGACATACATTTTCCTTGGTTGCGATCACCGCACCGGCAAGCCTGGTTCCGATCACGCATGCCTCTTCAAGCGTTTTCCCGTACGTCAGTCCGATCGCCACGCCGGCAAAGAAAGCATCGCCGCATCCGGTTGTATCAATTGCGTCCACCTTCATCGCCGGAATGATTCCGGAATTGCCTTCCATATCAGCGTATACCGCCCCTGCGGCTCCCATTGTCACAATCATGCGGGGAATTTTTGCCTGCTTTACTTTTCTGACAAGAATCTTCCGCATTTCCTCCGGAGTTTTATCCATATATTCGCCGGAGAAGAAGATTCCCGCCTCCTCGTTGTTGCAGACCATGCATCCCGTCCGTTTGAGCAGATCCCTTCTCTCAACGGCAATGGACATATTGGATACCACTGCATAGACTGTTTTTCCGTATTTTTCGGCGAGGTCAAAGATCTGCTGGAGCAGCGAGGGATCCATGTCAATTTCAACCACGACACTGTCGGCATTGCCGATAATCTCGTCACCGTGCTCATCCAGCACAGTTTTGATCCTGCTGAGATCCGGTCTTCTGGAAATTGATGCGATTACATCACCGTCATTGTTGAAAATCGCCAGCCATGTTCCCAGACCGTCCCTGCTTACGGTGATATAGTCGGTATTTACCTTGTGCTTCTTCAGCTTGGCAATGACATCTTTGCCGGTTCCCGAATCATCAACCACAGACACAAATACCGGCCTCAGTTCCACATTGGCAATATCTTCAGCCACATTTCTGCTTACACCGCCGTGCACCTGCACAACTCTGCCGACATTCCTGCCGCCCGGAATATACTGGGCAAGAGGATATCCCTTGATATCTACAAATACTGCGCCGAATACAACAATACCCATATGCTCTTCCTCTTTTAATGAGTGCATTATGGCATAATTGATGTTTTCATTCAATTATTTCCGGACTTCATTTTTCCCTGACAGGTTTATACTTAACATATGACAGCTTTCATTTTAAAACTTGCCGCAATGATCACGATGCTGATTGACCATACCGGCTATATCTTCTTCGGGGACAGAACCATTCTGCGCTGCATCGGCAGATTTGCATTCCCTCTGTATGCCTTCATGATCGCAGAGGGGTGGCGCCGGACTCATAACCGGATGGATTACGGACTGCGTCTGGCTGCACTGGCACTGCTTTCCGAGATACCGTATGATCTGGTATTTTCCCATACATTGTTCAATCCCGGGCGCAACAATGTCATCCTGACGCTGCTGCTCGGCTATCTTGCCGTTGCGGCATCGGAAAGAACGGAAAACATCTTTCTGAAGGGAGCTGCTGTCACCGGCTTCTGCTTTCTGTCGGTTCAGATGTATTCCTCCTATGATTACAAAGGTGTTCTGCTGATCTTTTTCTTCCACTGCTACCTGAAATACTTCAAAAACAACAGCACGGGCGTACGTCTTGCCTTCCTGCTTGGAGGACTGGCACTGTTCGGCGGATATTATGTATACAGAAACGCAGCGCCGGGCTGGAACAATCTGATCTACGGATTCAAAGTGCGCAACTGGCTTCAGCTGGGCTGCCTGATTCCGGCATTCATGATCTGTGCATACAATAAAAAGAAAGGCCCTTCATCGCCTTTCTTCCACGTGCTTTACTCCCTGTTCTATCCGCTGCATCTCATTCTGATCTATATGCTTATGCGCTGAACCAGTTCTTTTCCAGATATTCACCGACGCCGTCGTGCAGGACATCATATTCCGTGATGTCATCTGCGGCGGCTTTTGTTTTTTCCGAGCCGCTGATCATGCATACGCCCCAGCCGGCATCTCTTACCAGGCCGATATCATTGTCCATATCCCCGATGCCCATGATTTCCTCTGCCGGGATACCGCAGCGCTGCGAAAACATCCGCAGGGCCAGTCCTTTGTTTACCGCCGGATCAACGAATTCAACGGTGCCGGTATACGTTCTGACCGCAGTCCACTCATCGCTGTGATGAGCATTGACCACCCGCATAACTTTCTCTTCGTCTTCCGGGCGGTAGCGCACTTCCAGCTTTCCCGTGTCCCGGGCACACAGACGGTCCCTGTCACCGATCTCGACATGCGAGTGATTCTGCCTGATGCTCTCCTTCATGGTCTCGTCCATCCGCAGTGCCGCAATGCAGTCATATCCGTCTTCAAATATATAGGCATTGATATCCAGACCGTCCAGAAACGTCAGGATTTCCCTCGTGCATTCTTTTTTCAGGAGATGATACTTTTCCACGCCCTCATGGAATCTGTCCCAGAGCTCTCCGCCGTTCATGCCGATCACTGCGTCAAATTCAAAACTCAGGCCCCAGTCGGAAGCCAGACCGAGAATCCTGCCGTCAACCGGTCTTCCCGATGCAATTCCGATCAGAACACCCTGGCTGTGCAGTTTTTCCAGTGCCTGCTTTGTTTTCGGCATCAGACTGCCGCCTTCAACCGTCAGTGTTCCGTCAATATCACAAAATAATGCTGTCAGTTTGCTGATCATATGTATTTCCCGTCTCTGTTCTCACTGCATCTGTTCCCTGATCTTATCAATCAGTGTCCGGTCTGCCGGCAGCCAGTCCACGCTGTCAAGCTCCATCACGCGCAGCCATCTGGCCGCCTCATGTTCAAGAAGTGTCAGATGCCCTTCCGCCACCGTGCACCAGTAGCACCTCATCGACAGATGGAATTCCGGATAATCATATTCAACCGTATCGATCAGTTCATGCACTTCCACAACCGTGTCAAGCTCTTCAAGGATTTCCCTGCGCAGTGCTTCCCCGGGTGTTTCACCCGGCTCGATTTTCCCTCCCGGGAATTCCCATCCGTCCTTGTATTCCCCGCTTCCTCTCTGAACGGCAAAAATTCTGTCCCCGCTGCGGATCACTGCCGCTGCGACATTTACTGTTTTTCCAGGCATCATGCCCTCCCGACTTATTTTGCGACAGCCGCTGCTTTTTCAGAAAGCATCAGCGGCCTCATATATCCGAGTGTACTGCACATCGGCAGAATATCTTCATTCACCCGGATCCCGAGCACATCCGCAAGATATGCACGCCGCTTCATCATCCGGGCATACATATCAGGATACTCTTTCTCAATCTGTTTTCTCAATGCTTCATCCGCAAGAAGGCACGTACTTTCCGCAGATACGCCGGGATATCCCTTCACGGAAGGAATGATATCCGTCTGAAACAGGCTTCCGCTTCTGATCACTTCATCCGATCCTTCGTAAACAGGTGAAGACATCCATTCCTCTTCGGCTGTCGTATGTCCGGGATTCAGCTTCCAGCCGTATTCCCGCTTCGGAAGAACTTCATCGATCAGTGCATATACTTCACCGCCTGTCATGCCGGTATGAACCTGTTCAAGCCATGCACGGACAGCCGTAAAATACGGCGCACAGACTTTTTCAAAATAGTCCCGGCATCCCTCCGGCAGTTCCTGTGGACCGGAAACCGCGATGCCCGCTCTTGAGGAAAGGCCTCCCCTGTATCCGATGGTCAGCGATACGGGATCAGCCTTCTTCAGTTTTCTGTCTGTCGGATACATATTTGCCTTGATAAACCGTTCTCCGAAAGCTGCGATTGTCACCACGCTCGTACGCTGTCCGAAGCGTACCAGGCGGTCGGCCGCTTCCATCTCGCTGATTCCCGGCTTCAGTACGTCCATCGCATCCAGCATGCAGTCCGACGCAAGCGAAGCCGCAAATTCATAGCGGGCAATTTCGTTCGGACTGCAGACAGTCCTGACACCGTCGGCGCCGATAAACAGATCACATGCATTGATCACATCATCACTGTATATTCTGACGGCATCGAGAATATATGCAGGAATATCAAACATTTTCCGTCTGTCATCATATTTTCCGCTGAAATTCTTCCACCCCGCAATTCCGGTCTTTCCCCTGATTCCCGTCTTTGCAATAACTGCGGCAAAAGGCTCATCATTCAGCATCGGCTGATCAGGCAGGGAAAAGCAGGAAGCGAGAACCGCTTCGGCTTCAATCCTCGATTTTCCGGCTTTGTTCAGATTTTCGTTTCCCAGCACAAGGTATGCCTTTGCGCTGCTGTGCAGCACAAGCAGGGCCTCTTCAAAGCGCGGCAGAAATCCGACAAGATACTCGAAGTTGCTGCCGTGCTCCATATCTGCATAAATGACCAGTGTATCAAGTCCCAGCTCCTCCATTTTCTTCAGAACGGCAGCCTTTCTCTGATGCATCGTTTCATCCGTCAGCTGAACAGGAATGCCTGTGCAGTCATGCTCAGGCTCCTTTACATCCTTCAGAATAATGTCACTGTAATCATATCTCATCGCATTTCTCCGTTAATTGTCTTTTATTATACCTGCATCTTCCGCATGCCGTCCGCAAACCGCCCCAAAGGGCAAAAAAACATACGGTCCGCGCATCTTCCGATGCACAATCCGTATGTTTTTCACAAATCCGATAACTGTTATTCCGTCCGCAGTGCAGTGACAGGATCGCTCTTGGCTGCCTTGCGGCTGGGGATAATTCCGCCGATCAGAGTCAGGATAACGCTCAGTATGATAAGCACGGCTGCCGCACCGGGCGGAAGCGCCGCATTGATGCTGTCGATATCCGTCATCCGGTGGATGATCATGTTTCCGGGTATCAGCAGAAGCTCCGTGGTCAGAATTCCGAACACACCCGCAAGTATGCCGATAATGAATGTTTCGGCATTGAACACTTCGGAAATATTGTGCTTGGAGGCACCGATGGCACGCAGAATGCCGATTTCCTTCTTCCTCTCGAGGACGGAGATATATGTGATGACGCCGATCATGATCGAGGAAACAACCAGCGAAATCGCCACAAAGGCAATCAGGACATAGCTGATTGCATTGATGATATCCGTAACGGAAGTCATCAGCGTGCCGACGATATCTGTATATGTGATGACCTTGTCCTCATCCTCAATACGCATCCTGTCATTGTAATCATCCAGAATCTGCTTGATTGACGCTTTTGCATCAAAATTGACCGGATAAATCGTAATGGAATACGGCTTTCTTCTGTCCGCATAGCCGAACTTTGCAAGATTGCTGTCATATGTGGCATTTTCCTCTGACATCATGGAAGTCATCAGTTCCTGCATGTCTTCGGCTGTCATCTTGACATGGATCGCATTTGCGAACGCATTCGGATCAAAGGCAAAGGCTGTTTCCAGAGATTTGCTCATGGAGGACATTGCTTCCGTAATGCCGGTTGTAATCGAGCTCACCACCTGGTCCATGACGGACTTGATCGCATCGGCGATCTGTGTTCCGAAACTGCTCATCATATCCGCCGCCGCAGCTTCCAGTTCGCTTGTATCAATGGCGTCGGCTGCTGCTTTTGTGATCACCGATCTCGCTTCTTCGGTGGAAAGATAGCCGCTGAACGACTCCCCGATCTTCGTAATATCCGGCAGATTGTTTTCCTGTGCGTATTTTGTATATCCGCTGATCAGGTCATTGACGATCGGCTCAATGTCTTCCGCTGTCAGTTCAACATGTTCCAGCGCGGCTATGAGATCCTGGGCAAGCTGTCCCACCAGTGCCTGAGCCTCAGGTGTCTGCAGATATGCCGTGATAATCTCGGCTTCCTCGATCTCAGGCTCTCTGACCGTATGCTCATTGCCGTCTTCATCAACCACAATTACTTCGGTCGTGTGCTCATTGATATATGCTTCCTTGAAAATATTGTAGGAAACAAGCAGTTCCTGAATCTGCGGCTCCAGCTGCTCCTCTGTGATCACTCTTTGGGCAATGCCGGAGATCATACTGCGGATATCTTCAAGGATTACCTCCCTGATTTCCTCATCCTCCTCAAAATACTTCCTGATCGCTTCCGGAAGCTTTGAATAATCCGTGGCAGGATTACTGCTGCTGTATTCCATCCAGCCGTTCAGAAGCGTTGTAAACAGCTCCTGCATTTCCCCGCTTGTAATATCAATCTTGATTTTTCCAAGCAGTGATGCGAAATCCATGTCAGGCATGGAGAAGCCGTCGGACAGGGATGACATGTCGATATTGTCCGTATTGATATTGATGTTTGAGAAATCCATATTCAGGGCTGATGTATCAAACTTGAATGCATTTGCCATGGCATTCTCATCAATCTCAAACATCGAACTCGTATCAAACTCATTCCTGCTTTCCTCACCGAACGGTGTATTCGAAAGCACGTCCGTATCCGGATTATCAATCTGCGATCTGACAAGACCGCTTTCCTCCGCATTGCCGATCAGATGGTCGACAAGTTCCGGCATATAGTTGATGCCGTAGTTCAGCATGGCAACATTTGAGTCTTCCTTCGGCTGCACAACGCCGACAATCGTCAGTTCCTCGGATGCGTTCAGAAGATTCCGCATGAATACTTTGTCCGAGCGCTTGTCCGTCCAGACATTATATTCACTGTCATAGACATAATAATCAAAGCCGTTCACTACATAGAATTTCAGATTCAGGAAGTCCTCATACTTGTATGAGCTGATGCCGGTAGTATCCTCCACCGTCTCACCGGATGAAAACCTCTTGATCATATCGTCCAGTTCCGAATAGTCCTTCAGGCCCATCGCATACAGTGTCATATCCGTGACTCTTCCGCTTCCGCTGAGTACAAGAACAAGCTCATTGATCTTTGAAGGCCATCTTCCGGCCCTGATATCATACTGGTTCCTGTACAGGGCTTCAGTCCTCGGCAGTGCCTGGAATACATTGGATGAAGAATAGCTGGTGTACATACTGCTGACACCGGAGAAAGAAACACCCAGACTGCTGAATGTCTGATCCGGATTGACCTGTCTGTAGTCATATCCGTCAAAGATATAAATATTCGGCGTCAGGGAGTATGAATATTCAATTGCCCTGGCATGCTTTTCAACACCGCTTTTTCCGCTTTCAAAATAAGCACGCAGTGACTCCAGATCATTGGAAGAGATTCTCGAGAACATGGAGGACAGGGTCTTGCGCTCCACAACATCTGCCTTTTCCGCATCCGGATCACGTTCATCCACGATCATACTGGCCAGATCAAATGACGAGTTCTGGATCAGAATCGGATATTCGCTCAATGTTTCCTCTTCCACGTTCTGTATATATTTGTCCACACCGTTGGACAGGGAAAGAATCAGGGCAATGCCGGTAATGCCGATCGATCCGGCAAACGCCACAAGCACGGTACGGGCAAGCTTGGAACGCAGGTTATTGAATGACAGGGCAAGCGCTGTCAGGAATGACATGGAGGATCTTCCCATATTCCTGTGAACAGGTTCCCCCGAAGGCACCGGCACAAACGGATCCGTATCCGATGTGATTCTGCCGTCCTTCAGCCTGACGATCCTTGTTGCATACTGTTCCGCCAGTTCCGGGTTATGCGTTACCATGACAACAAGTCTGTCGCTGGCAACCTCCCTGAGCAGATCCATGACCTGCACGCTGGTATCCGAGTCAAGCGCACCTGTCGGCTCGTCTGCCAGCAGGATATCCGGATCATTGACCAGCGCTCTTGCAATGGCAACGCGCTGCATCTGGCCGCCTGACATCTGATTCGGCTTTTTGTGCATCTGTTCTCCCAGTCCGACTTTCTGCAGTGCCTCCTCGGCGCGCTTTCTCCGTTCTGCCCGGGAAATGCCGCTGATTGTCAGGGCAAGCTCGACATTGGAAAGTACGGTCTGATGCGGAATCAGATTATAGCTCTGAAAAACAAAGCCGATTGTATGATTGCGGTAACTGTCCCAGTCCCGGTCTTTATACTTTTTCGTGGAAATCCCGTTGATAATCAGATCTCCGCTGTCATACCGGTCCAGACCGCCGATAATGTTTAAAAGCGTGGTTTTTCCCGAACCGGAAGGTCCGAGAATTGCCACAAATTCATTGTCTCTCAGTGCGAGGCTCACATGATCAAGAGCTTTCTGCACAAGAGTCCCGGTTCTGTACTCCTTGCAGATATCCTTTACTTCAAGCATTTACCTTCTCCTCTTGATTGCTGCCTGAAAAGATTCTCTCAGCTGGTTAAGCAGTACAGCCAGTTCCCTGGTTCTCTCATCATTAAAATCCTCGAGCGCTTCCATTACGATCTCCTCCAGGATCCTTCTGGATTCCGACAGCTTTCTTCTGCCTTCCTCCGTCAGCTGAAGATTGTTGAACCTCCTGTCTTCAGCACTGATGCTGCGCACGATCAGATTTTCCTTTTCCATGTTCTTCAGTGATCTGGAAACTGCCTGCGGAAGATCATCCACACAGTTTGTCACATAGGAAACACAGACGCTCTCGCCTTTATACTCATCAATCGCCTTCAGAATTCCATATTCCTGCATCGTAATCCCGCTGACGACCGAAGAGAAATTAATTTTTTTCAAAGCCAGTACTGCTTTGATCAGTTCTTCATTTTCAATAGTAATCATAATTAATTAACATTGTTTATTTTAATGTCAGTACTGTTTTCAGTCAATAATTCAAGCATTTAATTATATGCAGCAAAGTCAAAAAATACCGGACTTATATCCGGTATCATTCCTGATTCATGACAAATACAAATTCTCTGCCGGAGGATGCTTCCCCGCTGAATCTGTAATCCATCAGGCTGAAGCTTCTGATCTGCGCAGGGTCTTCAATCTGATGGACCGCCATCCAGCGCACCATGGCTCCTCTTGCCATCTTGGCATAGGCTCCGCGGCTGACAAGCCTGCCGCCTGCAGACTGGGCAAAGACAATTCTGATCATGTTTTTATCATACGGCGTGACGCACTTCTCATACTCTTTTGACGCGAGGCTGATTATCACCGTTCCGTCACTGACTTCCTCATAAATACGCCTTCCCCAGTAAGCATACATATTTCCGCCGTCAATATCCGTTTTCGCCGCCATTTCCAGCCGGTAAGGCGCAATCCCGTCCGACGGCTTCAGGACGCCGTAAAATGCCGACAGGATGCGCAGATGATCGTTCAGATATGCCTGCTGATCCGCATTCAGACTGCGCCAGTCAAGATATTTGTACTGGATCCCGTCATACGCTTCCGCAGCCGGGGTCAGATTCCGTGAAAGATCCATGTTCCGGTACCTTTCCCGGTTTTCCTCCGTCAGTTTCCTGCTGCAGGCCATAACCTTTGCAAACCTGTCATCATCCAGTGACAGCAGGTACTGCCTGATCTTTCCGGCATCCCGGATGAATACGGGAACCGAAGGTGCTTCCGCAGGTTCCTGCATCATCGTTTTTGCCGGAGATACGATGATTCTCATAACAGTCCGAGCATGTCCCCGGGATTATCGGCAGCCTTTACCTTGTCGAATGCCCTGATGATGATTCCTTCTTCGTCAATCAGATATGTAGTCCTGACAACACCCATTGAGGTTTTTCCGTAAAGCTTCTTTTCCTTCCAGACGTCGTATGCCTGTATCACCGTTTTGTCAGGATCCGACAGAAGCGTAAAAGGAAGACCGTACTTTTCCTCAAACTTTTTATGTGATGCCACGGAATCCTTGCTGACACCGAGGATCACTGCGCCTTTTTCCCTGAACTGCGGCATTCTTTCCGCAAACCCGCAGGCCTGCTTCGTGCATCCTGCCGTATTGTCTTTCGGATAGAAATAAAGAATGACTTTCCGGCCCCTGTAATCCTTCAGGCTGTGCGGCTTTCCGTTCTGATCTTCCAGCGTGAACTCCGGCGCCTTTATTCCTGTTTCAAGCATAAATTTTCCTCCTTTTATAAAATGAGAAGGTTTCCCTTCTCATCAGGCTTTCTTTAACTGGTCAAACATCGGCTTGAATAATGCCATCATTTTTTTGTAATGCGGCGGGAATGCATCATAGCCGCGGAAAGTGATCTGTCTGTCATCTCCGACGATCAGATCAAGTCTCCATAAATTTTCCGGAGTGATCGGTGATCCGTCATTGACCGGATAATAATATCTGTCCCAGTCAGCCACAAAACATTCATTGATCAGTTTGTTCTTGATCTTATTCCATGCCTTGTTTTCAAGAACATCTGCGTTTTTCTGAATTTTGCCGTCTACAGCCTTGTATACTTCATATACAACCGTATCTGTCTCAGCATCATAAGCAATTCTCAGGCAAAGTGAACCGCTTCTGTGATCTCCCGTTCCCAGACGGATTCCGATGAGTGCATCAGCCAGAGGTTCCCCGTCATCCGTTTCCTTGTCTCTTCCGAATTCCCTGGAACAATCTCTGCAGAAATAGAATTTCTCTCTTTCCTCTGTTTCCGAAGAACCACAGTGCGGACATATAATTGTTTTATCCATTCCGTTCTCTCCTTCAATGATTTGAATGCTTTAAATTACCTTCAGTATATCAAAATATATATGCTTTTGATAAAGAGAAAAGGCCTTTCGGCCTTGTCTCTTTATTATAGGGGATAGAATTACTGAAATACTCGCTAAAGGGGGAGCCAGTATTCAGAGGCAGACTTTACTTTTATCTGCAGTTTTATAGTAGTTCCGCGGAATCAGCTAAATATGTAAGAAAAATGTGAAATTGTGTGAATTGCTTCAGGATAATTGCCGATCCGTCATTGTTTTAGCCTTATCTTTGCTTGAAAAATCCAAACCATTCCAGTAAACTACCTGTAGTTTATAACTGCGGCAGGAAAGCGAAAAACCGCATTCTCTCTTCCGTCTTCAGAAGAGAAGAAAGGAAAGCATCTCTGTACTTTCCAGCAGACATGCACGGATGCCTCATGAAGAAAAAGGTCCCTGACGGCCTTACACTCCAGCAATGGGAAGCCATGATCGAAGGACTGGACTCCCACCCTACGACAGTCAATGACTACCGGAAAGTACTGAATCTGCTTCACAAATGGGAAAACGGACAGCATCTGATACAGAACATGTCCAGAGAGGATGCCGCCGCCTATTTTTCTTTTCTGGACGAAAGAGAGCAGAGCGGTGATCTTTCTACCAATACTGTTCACAGGTATAAGGCAACTCTGCGTTCACTCGGTCTCCGCATTCAGATGAGACAGGACCTTTTCCCGGGTTACAGAAATCCGTTCTCACGTCTGGTCAAAAATGAAATCAGGAGCCGTACATCCTATAAAATGGATATGTTTGCCGATCCCGAAAAAATCAGGCAGTTTCTGGAAGCCGTACCTGCTTTTTCCGGTGAGGAAGCCGTTATTGTCCGGATGATGGCCGGACTGGGAATTTCCCCGCTGATGATCAACAATATGCGTATTTCTGATTTCAAAACACAGAAAGACGGCAGGCTGACCCTTACGCTTGATATGGGAACCATCATCGAAAAGCAGGCGGGAATCTGGAAACAGTCGGAATGGTATACGGCAGGCTATCCCGTCACTTATATCAGAACGAGTTCCGCTGATTCCGTAACATGGAAATATACAGGTGCAGTCTCTTTTGAAGAAGATTTTGCCGCACAGCTGAAGAACTACTATAAGCTGACCGGAAAATCCAGAGACAGCAGGCGCTATTTCCTGACTGTCCGGCATAAGGACTTTACCTACCGGGCTATGCATCACATGTTCAATTCCATCTGCACAAAAGCAGGTCTTGATATCTATGCAGTCACACCGTACCAGCTGACAAGATACGGAATGATCATCAGCTGGCTTCAGCATTACGGAAAGATTGACACTGAACCTGTCGGCAGATGGGACAGTTTCTTCCCCCTTCCCCATGAAGTCCAGGTCCGCTCCGTTATCGAACAGCTTGGTGAAGATGCACTGTATCAGATTACAGGCACGAAGAAAAAAGACTGAAGTAAAAAAAGCAATGCAGGCCGGTATAACCCGGCCTGTTTTCAGTTCAGAAAGAAATTCATCAGGAAGCCGATCAGAATACAGACAGCAAATGTAATCACCGCACTGCCGATAACCAGAAATATCTTCTGATACGGGCGTTTGCCGATCTCCCTCTGCTTCTGAATATCATCCAGCCGCTTTCCCTCATAAAACGCTACGATTTCTTTATATGTGTGTACGTCATTGTCATTTTTTACCTGTTCAACCTTAAAAGCAAAATACAATGCTGCCGCAAAAAGAATTCCCCACGGAACAAATGCCCGGGTGCCAAGCCACATAAACAACGGGACTGCCGACACTGCTGCGGCAGTCAGCAGTACGGTATAAACTGTTCCATAGCGCTTCATTTTGTCGATTTCTTCTTTTTGGATTACTTGTTTCATCACATCAATATCTCCTTTGATTAACTGATCAAGAGAAATCTGAAAGACTTCACTCAGTAATACAAGACTGTTTATATCCGGATAGGTTTTATTATTCTCCCAGTTTGAGACAGTCTGCCTCGAAACATATATGCGGCAAGCCAGCTCCTCCTGGGAAAGCCGGGCCTTCTGCCGGTGTGTTTTAAGCCGTTCTCCGAGTTCCATCATTTCATCTCCCTGCATGCTCACATTAACCGGATCATCATGTTCCGGCAATCAAAGGTCATTGACATTCGGCATTTATACCGTGTCAAAATCATTTTACATCTTATTAAATTACAGATTTCGTCTTGTTTCTGCCGTCACTGTCAGGCGTAAAAGCCGGAGGGAGGCACTTCTGTATGAAGCACCTCCCTCCGGGAGCCTTTGTTCATTTCCGACTGTTTCTTTATTTCAGGATTTCGATTACCCTGCTGAGGTTCTCACTTGTTGTTGCCCAGCTTGTCGCAAAGCGTACAACGGTATGATTTTCATCCAGTGCTTCCCAGAATGAAACCCTGACCTCTTTTTCGATTTCTTCCTTCTTTTTGTTTTCAAGAATAATGAAGATCTGATTGGTCGGTGTTTCCAGATAGAACTGATATCCGTATCTGCGCAGTGCATCCTTCAGGAGCTGCGCTTTTTCAATCGCATTGCGGCTGATCTTAAAATACAGATCATCAGTAAACAGCGCATCAAACTGAATGCCGAGCAGCCTTCCCTTTGCCAGCAGCGCACCGTGCTGCTTGACTGTTGTTATAAAATGCTTCGGTGTATTTGCGTGCGTAAATACAACTGCCTCACCGCATAAAGCGCCGACCTTTGTCCCGCCGATATAGAACACATCGGTCAGTTCCGCAATATCCTTCAGCGAAACATCCGTTCCGTCTGCCATCAGACCGTATCCGAGTCTTGCGCCGTCAAGGAACAGCGGCATCCCGAATTCATTGCATACTTCCTTCAGATCCTTCAGTTCCTGCTTTGTATACAGTGTGCCGTATTCCGTCGGATGGGAAATATATACCATACCGGGAAAAACCATATGATCATGATTGCCGTCATTGTAGAATCCGGACACAAACGTTCTGAGATCCGCAGCGTTCATTTTTCCTTCTTTCTGGGGAACCGTCAGAACTTTGTGGCCTGTTGCCTCAATGGCGCCGGCTTCGTGAACGGATATATGTCCCGTGTCCGCAGCCACAACACCCTCATAGTTCTGAAGAACAGATGAAATCACAATCTGGTTCGTCTGTGTGCCGCCGACAAGAAAATGTACTTCTGCATCATCTCTGCCGCAGAGCGCCTTAATCTTCGCCTTTGCGCTTTCACAGTAATGATCGCTGCCGTAGCCGGACAACTGCTCCATATTTGTCCGGCAGAGAGCCTCCAGCACCGCAGGATGCGCGCCTTCTGTATAATCACTTTCGAAATTTATCATATTATTTTTCTCCACCAGCTTAATATACCATCTTTATGACTCGTAAATGAAGCATTTTACCCGCAGTTCACAGCCACGGAGCGCCGCGGATGTTTCTGTTCCCCGGTATTTATGAATATCGTCACCATGCATGATGCCGTCAAAATATCCGAACCGATGATATGATAAAAACGGATGAAAAAGAAGGAATTCACGCCGGCTTATCTGTCCCTTTACAGAAAGCTGCGCTCACAGATTACAGAGGGAAACTATCCGGCCGGTGCAAAACTGCCCGGCAAGCGCACTATTGCCATGGAAACAGGCCTTTCGCTTGTCACCGTCGAGCATGCCCTGCAGATACTGGCCGATGAGGGTTATATCGAATCCCGGCAGAGAAGCGGATACTATGTCTGCTATCAGGAATACGGTCTGCTCAACACAAAAGAAGAGCAGGTAAGCTTTTCCTATACACCGGGTGCCTCAAAAGACCATTTTCCCTACAGTGTATTTGCCCGCACCGTAAGAGCCGTACTCAGTGAACGCAGTAATATTCTCCTGGAAAAAAGTGACGGCATGGGACTGCCTGAACTCCGCACTGCAGTTTCCGACTATCTTGCCAGAAGCCGGAATATCTTTGTGAGTCCGGAACAGATCGTCATCGGGTCCGGAAGCGAATATATGTACAGCCTGATTGTTCAGCTGGCAGGAAGAGACGGTCTGTATGCCGTTGAAGATCCATCCTATGAAAAAATTGCCCGCATGTACCGCGCCAACGGAGCTGAGATCGAGTATCTGAAAATGGGAAACGACGGAATCATGTCCGCCGAACTGAGCAGGTCACACGCCGATGTTCTGCATGTAACACCGTTCAACAGCTATCCCAGCGGCATTACCGCAACTGCCTCAAAACGCGCGGAATATATCCGCTGGGCACAGGAAAGAAATGCCCTGATCGTTGAAGATGACGTTGATTCCGAGTTCTCTATGTCCAGAAAACCCGAAGATACCCTGTTTTCTCTGGAACCGGACCATACGGTGATCTATATCAATTCATTCACCAGAACCGTTGCACCGTCCATGCGCGCAGGCTACATGATCCTCCCTGCCGCAATGGTCCCTGTCTACCATGAAAAAGCAGGTTTCTACTCCTGCACCGTATCGACACTGACCCAGTGCATTCTTGCCCGGCTGATCCAGAGCGGTGATTTTGAAAGGCATATCAACCGAATCCGCCGCCAAAAACGAAAAAATGAATCATTTTAAGAAAAAACAGGATATTTCCGTTCTGACAATGCCAAATCGGAAATATCCTGTTTTTAATTTTAAATCCGACATATTCTAGTTTAAATTAATCTTGGGAGAGGCTTTCATGACTTTTCAGGACAATCTGAATAATTACCTGACAGTCCTTGGCTGCACAGCCAAAGAACTATCTTTACTTTGCGGCGTTTCCGAAGCAACAATAAGCCGCTACCGCAGCGGTGCAAGGATTCCGGAATACGGAAGTGATATTCTTCGCAGCATTGCCTGCGGCATTTCGTCTGCGGCCGAAAAGCGGAATATCCCCTGCAGCTTTGAAGACGTTTATAATGACATGAACAATTCTCTTCCCCATCCCGACTGCAGCAAAGATACTGTTATCCGCAATTTCGGGACGCTTGTCGGCAAAATGCATATCAATCTGACGGATCTCGCAGACTTTCTGAACTACAATCCGTCCTATATCTCAAGAATCAGCCTCCAGCAGAGAAAGCCGGCTGATGTCAAAGGCTTCCTGGAAGGTGTATGTGATTTTGTATCCAGACGCGTCAGTGACCGGAATGATCTGGAAATTCTTGCCGGACTGACGGGAGTCAGCGTCGGGGAACTGCAGGATCAGAATCTCTGTGCACGGATACTGAACGAATGGATGCGCAGAGAGCATTAATGAAAGTTCTTTCATAGCTTTTTCAGAAATTTATTTCATTTATAGCTGTTTAGTGATGTAAAATCCTCCGGGTACTGTTAAAATAAACGGTATATTGGAGGATTTTTTATGGAACTGTATATCCCTTCGGGTTATGATCCCGTACTTACGGTACGTCAGACCCAGGAAGCGATTAAATATATCCGCGATACTTTCCAGAAAGAGTTCGGCAGGGAGATGAATCTTTCCAGAATTTCAGCTCCCCTTTTTGTGTTCAAAAAGAGCGGACTCAATGATGATCTGAACGGCATCGAGCGCCCTGTCGGATTTGATCTGCAGGAAATGGCCGGCGAACGGATCGAAGTCGTGCAGTCACTTGCCAAATGGAAGCGCGTAGCTCTGAAAAAATACGGCTTTGATGTGCATGAAGGTCTTTACACAAATATGAACGCCATCCGCCGTGATGAAATACTGGACAATCTGCACAGCGCCTATGTTGACCAGTGGGACTGGGAAAAAATCATTACAAAGAAAGAACGCACGGATGAAGTGCTGGAAGAAACCGTCAGAACGATCTTCAAAGTGATCAAGCATATGGAACACGAAGTCTGGTACAAATATCCCCAGGCTGTCTGCCATCTGGCTGATGATGTATACTTCATCACATCCCAGGAACTGGAAGACCTGTATCCTGATCTCAGTGTCAAGGACAGGGAGAATGCCATTGTGCGTGACAGGAAGTGTGTATTCATCAAGCAGATCGGCTGGAATCTGAAGCGTTCCGGACATCCGCATGACGGCAGGGCACCGGACTATGATGACTGGAATCTCAACGGAGATCTCCTCTTCTGGCTCCCTTCACTGAACAGGGCCGTGGAGATTTCCTCCATGGGCATCCGTGTTGATGAGAATTCCATTGTCGAACAGTGCCGGGAAAGACACTGCGAGGGAAGGCTCAGACTCCCGTATCATCAGATGATCGTAAACAGGGAGCTGCCGTATACAATCGGCGGCGGCATCGGTCAGTCCAGACTCTGCATGCTTCTGCTGAACAAAGCACATGTCGGTGAAGTGCAGGCATCCATATGGCCTGAAGATATGATCAGAACATGTGAAAAGAATCATATCCCTCTGCTGTAAACGCACATAAAACCGCAGAACGTCCGTAATACGGATATTCCGCGGTTTTTTATGAGCATTCACGAAACAGAAAAGAGCAGGATCTCCCTGCTCTTTCAGATGCATATGCAGTACTGCATGATTATTTGATGCCGAAGTATTCCTCCAGTGTCGATGCACCGCTTTCGTGATACTTTTGAGCTTCTTCAACACCGATATAGCGGAAATGCCACGGCGAATACTCCACACCGGTAATACTCTTCATTCCCTTCGGATAGCGCTCAATCCAGCCGTATTCCCATGAATGATCAATCAGCCAGTCGTAATCCAGATAATCGGTGAAGCAGTAGGACAGCTCGCAGGAACCGTTCCAGCATCCGATATCTGCCGCAAGACCAAGCTGGTGCTCACTGGCGCCCGGATAGGCATCGATCGAATCCGCATATTCTTTTCCGCGGTTGTTGATGTAATAGTTGTACAGATCTCTCTGATAGCTGTAGGAACGGTATCCGTCAACCAGCTTCAGATAAATTCTGTCATTGATTGCCGCCTTGAACATTGCCTCAAGCTGCTCGGCCGCCTCTTTTCTCAGCTTTTTCGTCTCGGCTGAGTGCACATTGACCGCTGTCAGGTCCGAAGGAACATATGTCTCTGAAATCAGATTGTCCCTGCTGACATACTTTGTGATACTGTCCTCACTGTCAATATCCGCCGTAACAGCAGGCGTGGGCACCGGTGTCGCCGTGGGTTCCGGTGTCACAATGACTGCCGTGGGCTCCGGCTGTGCTGTTTCAGGTGCCGCCGACGGTTCTGCGGAAGGTACCGGAAGCGGATTGTCCGGTGATTTCGGCTTTCCTGTTTTCAGCAGGATCAGGCATATGATGATCGCTGTGAGGAGTACTGCAACAGCTCCGATTTTTATCTTAAAGTTTCTTTCCATTGTTCTTTCCCTGTTATGTACATATTATACATTGAAAATTCATCCGTTCCATTCAGCGGATGAAAAACCTCAGTTTTCCTGAGGCTTTTACATATAATCGAATTCACTCGGCTGATTCAGAGGTGTTTCAAGAAGCTCCGGGTGGGCAAATATATGCTTGATCAGTTTCAGGCTCTTTGCAAAATAGAAGCCGTCACCGATGCGCTCATCCAGTGTCGCCCCGATATCAATCACGTCCCTGATCTCCTTATGCCCGTCTTCCATCAGAATCTCTTCTTTATGAAGCGTTCCGATTGTCACCATAATGGAGTTTGTTCCGTAGTTGTTCAGATGATGATAAACGGACGGACATTTGATGGATCCAAGATTGGAAACAAGAACCGTCGTATAATTCGGATCGCCTTCGGTAATGAAACCGGGATTGATTCCCCAGTAGTCCAGAACGGTTACCAGCCAGACGATAAACATCAGAAGAAGACGCGGCAGTTTCGCAAGTGAAGACATCAGTTCATCAATACTGCCTTTTGTAACGCCTTCGGTCTTTCTGCTTTCCTTTACATCACCGATGATCTTTTTCGATACTTCATTGACTGTGTCGGTGTCTTTCGGCACCAGAACCATCAGTGCTTCATCCGCCCCGTCAGTGAATCTTTTCTTGGCAACAAAGCTCAGACTGATTTCATCACGCTGATAGATGCGGCCGCCCTGAACAAATCTGTTCATAATCGGCCTTTCTCTGATCATCCTTGCAAGACCTGTAATAACACAGTGAAAGATGGTTGTTTTATATTCCGGATTTCCGGCATTTTTCTTTTCCAGGTACTTCACAAGTTCCGTCGCGTCGATTGTTTCACTCAGATACACTTCATTGTCGCATCTGTTCGGCATCAGCAATGCCATGATTGTCTGCAGTCCGTGTCCGTCACGGACAAGTCGCGCGTCTTTGCGGTCGCCCCATCTTTTTTTGTTTTCAGTCACAGCATTACCTCCGGATACAGTTAATTTCCTGCTTCTGCGTTGGCTTCTTCTTCAAGCTGACGGAAGGCAACCTTGCCGACTAGTGTCTTCGGCAGGCTGTCCTTGAATTCAATTTCCTTCGGGATTGCATATCCGGCAATGTGCTTCTTCAGTGCCGCCAGGATCTTCTCCCTGATTTCATCACTCGGCGAAACATTGTCACGAAGCACAACATAAGCCTTTACTCTCTGTCCCCTGCGCTCATCCTTCACACCGATGACACAGCTGTAGGCAACCTCATCCAGGCTGTCGATAACATTCTCAAGCTGTCCCGGATAAACGTTGTAGCCGTTGGTGATAATCATTCTCTTGATTCTCTGCTTGAAGAACACATAGCCTTCCTCATCCATATAGCCAAGGTCACCGGTATACAGCCATGTTCTGCCGTCCTTGAGCTTTCTGAGTGTCTTGGCGGTTTCTTCGGGATTGTCCAGATATCCGAGCATGACTGTCGGTCCGGTCAGGATAATTTCACCTTCCTCGCCGGGTCCCATGACATCATCCGTTCCCGGATTGACAATTGCATAGTAGTTGTCGGTGAACGGAAGTCCGATGGATCCGGGTTTGTAAACATTCTTCGGTGTCAGACAGGATGCGGTTACGCACTCCGTCAGACCGTATCCTTCACGGACCTGAATTGACGCACCGTGATCCTTCAGGAACTGGTCAACCTTTTTCTTCAGTTCAACTGTCAGAGAGTCACCGCCGCAGAACATTCCTTCGAGATGACTCAGGCTGGCCTTTTCCAGCTGCGGCATATGCAGCAGTGCTTCAAAGATCGTAGGTACGCCGGCGATATAAGTCGGCTTTTTCTTAACAAGCATGTCGGCATATGTCTTGATAGTGAAGCTCGGCATCAGAATGCACTTAACGCCGTATACAATGCAGGTATGAATGTTAATGCCGAGACCGAAGCCGTGGAAGACCGGCATGCAGCTGAGCATCTTCTTGTTCGGTCCGAATTCATCGCCGATCACTTCACGGCACTGCACTGCCAGCGCATTCATATTCCTGTCGCTCAGGCAGATGCCCTTCGGCGTTCCGCTGGTTCCGCCTGAATACAAAATGACGGACGTGCGGTTTTTATCGTATTTAATATCCGGAAGCTTTGTATGATTTGCGGCCTGGGCAATGGCTTTCTTCCAGCCGATTTCATGCTCACCGCTGGGGTATTTCAGGAATTTTCTTCCGCTTGTAAGAGAATACGGTGCCTGCAGAAATACCGGAAGTTCCTCCTGGATGCGGGCAACCAGAATCGTTACCGGATGATCGACATCCGCAAGAGCTGCCTCAACCTTTTCCGCAAACATATCGAGGGTGAGAATCACCTTGCTTTTGGAAACATTCAGATAAAAGCTGATTTCCGTCTGTGCAGACAGAGGATGGACCATGTTTGCCTTCGCACCGATCCTGTTGATTGCATAGAAGCAGTCAAGCGCCTGCGGGACATTCGGCATACAGATGGTAACCGCATCACCGGGATTAACTCCGATATGCACCAGCGCTCTGGCAGCCGCATTGATTTTATCCACGAATGAATGATACTTTGTCACTCTGTTGTAAAACTCATATGCAGGTTCATTGGGATATTTTTTCGCGATCGCTTCGACCAGCTGATACATGGTCTTCTGCGGATAATTTAATTTGGTTTTAGTCATAAACAGTGCCTTTCAAAATCTTACTAACTGATTAATATTATCATATTTTCCTTCCTGCGGCACACTCAGTCGGCAATCATGCCGTCACTTTAAAACTGATTTACCTAAGCCGGTCTTTTTCCCTATATGAAAAGTCCCGCTTTTACGGACACGTTTGTCTGTAAAGCGGGACTTTACTGTAAGCTGTGCTTTCTGATTTCGGTTATTCAGCGGCTGTTTCGGCAATCTCTTCGGAAACAGGCTCATCGGAAGGTTCTTCCGCACCTGTTACTTCTTCAGGGAGCTTTGTGGCTGTTGCTTCAGCTAAAGCGGCAGCCTTATCGCGTCTGATCTGTCTGAGTTTTTCAGCCTTATCGAGGATACGTCTCGTTGTTTCACGATCGTATTCGGGACGGCCTGTTCCGGCAGGAATCAGCTTGCCGATGATGACATTTTCCTTAAGGCCTTCCAGACGGTCGACCTTGCCCTTGACGGCAGCTTCAGTCAGGACACGTGTTGTTTCCTGGAATGAAGCGGCTGACAGGAAGGAATCTGTTTCAACTGCAGACTTGGAAATACCGAGCAGAATCGGGCTGAACTGTGCCGGTGTTTTGCCTTCATCAAACAGACGGTCATTGATCGCTGTGATGGCAGCACGGCTCAGAGTCTGTCCGTTGCTGAGCTCAGATTCGCCGTTGTCAGTGACAACAACTTTCTTAAGCATCTGCTTGATCATAACTTCAAGGTGCTTGTCGGAAATATCGATGGACTGTGAGGAGTAAACCTTCTTGACTTCCTTCAGGATATACTCTTCAACTGCACGCACACCTGCTACGGCGAGCAGTTCCTTCGGCGCAATCTGTCCTTCTGTCATCGGTTCACCGGCAGATACCTTTGAACCGACTTTCAGACCCATCAGCACCGGCTGAGTCAGGTCGCACTTATGCTCGATTGAATCAGCTTCGCTTGTAACAGTGATGATCATGCCCTGGTGATTTTCCTGTTCATGAATATCTGTTACTTCACCGTCGATCTTTGCAATAACTGCAACACGCTTCGGTGTACGGGCTTCAAACAGTTCTTCTACACGGGGAAGACCCTGTGTAATATCACTGTTCTGTGTCGCAACACCGCCGGTGTGGAAGTTACGCATGGTCAGCTGGGTACCGGGTTCACCGATCGCCTGGGCAGCCATGACACCGATTGCCTCACCGAGTTCCACAGGGTTGCCTGTAGCCATGTTGCGGCCGTAGCACTTCGTGCAGACGCCGTTTGTGCATTCGCATGTGAATACGTTTCTGATGTAGACTTCCCTGACACCTGCATTGACAATGCGCTGTGCCAGTTCATCTGTCAGATATGTATCTTCATCGGCGATGATTTCTCCTGTTTCAGGATCTGTCACTGCCTGCTGTGTATAGCATCCGGCAATACGGTCAAACATCTTTTCAATGACAGAACCGTTCTTCTCATCAACGATGTCGCCCTGAACCAGATATCCTCTTTCGGTACCGCAGTCAATTTCATTGACCGTTACTTCCTGAGCAACATCTACCAGACGTCTTGTCAGGTATCCTGATTCAGCAGTCTTCAGAGCGGTATCGGTCAGACCTTTACGCACACCGTGTGTGGAAATAAAGAACTCTGATACGCTCATTCCTTCACGGAAGCAGGAGTAGATCGGGACTTCGATAATGGAAGGCTGATATTCCTTCTTTGACTTTGACTGTGTAGGACGTGCCATCAGACCGCGCATGCCGGCCAGCTGTGTGAAGTGGTTCTTGTTGCCTCGTGCACCGGATACAGCCATCATGTTGATCGGATTCATACGCGGCAGTGATGCCATCAGTGTGTCACCGACGTTGTTCTTGACGCTGTCCCAGAGCTGGCTGAACGCACGCTCCCACTCCTGCGGAGTCAGAAGACCTCTGTCTCTCAGGTTGTTCAGTACGTTTGCCTTTTTGCGTCCTTCCTCAACCATCTCTTCCTTGTGGGGAGCGACGGAGATGTCAGACAGGGCAACAGTCATACCTGCAACTGTTGAGTACAGATAGCCCATATCCTTCAGGGAGTCGAGAATATCGGACGTTCCGTTTGTCTTGTATTTGTCGAATACCGCAGCGATCAGGTTTCCGAGGTCCTTTTTCTTGAACTCCGGTGTAACAGGTCTGCTGTGGATTTCCTTCCTGATATCTGTTCCCATTTCAACGAAATCATCATTCGGTGTAACCCTGAGGTTTGCCGCATTGCATTCGTTGATGTAAGGGAAGTCTGCAGGGAAGACATTGTTGAAGATGATCTTTCCTACGGATGTCAGCAGATAGCATGAATTCTGATATTCAGTGAAGCATGTCTTGCCGAGTGTCTTTGCCGGGATGGCAATACGTGTATGCAGATGTACTGCACCGACCTGATTTGCCATCAGCACTTCATCAACATTCTTGTAAACATGACCTTCGTTGTCACCGTATCTTCTCCATCTGTCTGCCTCTGTCTTGAGACCGAGTGCCTCCAGAGCATCTGCCTTGGCATAGAATTCCTCGGCAGTCTGTTCCATATTCAGATAGAAGTTTCCGAGAACAAGGTCCTGTCCCGGCGTAACGATCGGTTTACCATCCTTCGGGCCGAGAATGTTGTTGGCACCGAGCATGAGAACTTCTGTTTCAGCTCTTGCCTCTTCGCTTAACGGAAGATGGACAGCCATCTGGTCTCCGTCGAAGTCTGCGTTGAATGCAGGACATACCAGCGGATGAACACGGATTGCATGACCGTCAACCAGTTTCGGGAAGAATGCC
Organism: Solobacterium sp.; assembly: GCA_024696355.1. Lineage (GTDB taxonomy): Bacteria > Bacillota_I > Bacilli_A > Erysipelotrichales > Erysipelotrichaceae > Bulleidia. The sequence goes on along the minus strand of JAILGV010000014.1, from coordinate 11,746 downwards.
TGGATACCGAGTCTGTGCAGTGTCGGGGCACGGTTCAGGAATACAGGGTGGCCTTCGATGACCTGTTCCACTGCATCCCAGACTCTTGCGTCCTGACGCTCGATCAGTTTTTCGGCTGTCTTGGGATTGGATGCAATCTGCTGGTTGACCAGTTCGTTGATAACGAACGGCTTGTACAGATTGATTGCCATTTCCTTCGGCAGACCGCACTGCCACATCTTCAGATTCGGTCCGATGGCAATAACGGAACGGCCTGAGAAGTCAACACGCTTACCCAGAAGGTTCTGACGGAAACGTCCCTGCTTACCTTTCAGGGAATGGGACAGAGACTTCAGAGCTCTTCCGCCCGCGCCTGTGATCGGCTTGGAACGGCGGCCGTTATCGATCAGAGCATCGACAGCTTCCTGAAGCATACGCTTCTCGTTCTGTACGATGATCGCCGGTGTGCCGAGTTCCAGCAGTTTCTTCAGACGGTTGTTACGGGTAATAACACGGCGGTAGAGATCATTCAGATCACTTGTCGCAAAGCGGCCGCCGTCCAGCTGCAGCATAGGTCTTAAATCAGGCGGAATAACAGGAAGGACTGTCAGTACCATCCATTCCGGCCTGTTGTCGCTGGTGCGGAAAGCATCAACGGTTTCCAGACGCTTGATGAGTTTCTTTCTCTTGTCACCGGTAGCTTTTTCAAGCTCCTTGACAATTGCCTGATACTCACCTTCAACATCGCACTGTTCAAGCAGTGTCTTGACTGCTTCTGCGCCGGTAGCGGCACTGAAGCTGCCCGGTCCGTAAATTGCCGTGTTCTCACGGAATTCCTTCTCGGAAAGGATCTGCTTGTAAGCCAGTTTTGTATCTCCCGGATCAGTTACGATCCAGCTGACGAAGTAAACGACTTCCTCAAGCTGTTTTGGAGGAACATTCAGAAGGAGACTCATTCTGCTCGGAATACCGCGCAGATACCAGATGTGAGCTACCGGAGCGGCCAGGTCAATATGACCCATACGCTCACGGCGGACGCTGCTCTTGGTGATCTCAACACCGCAGCGGTCACAGACAACACCCTGATAGCGGATCTTCTTGTATTTGCCGCAGGCGCATTCCCAGTCCTTTGTCGGACCGAAAATACGCTCGCAGAACAGACCGTCCCTTTCGGGTTTCTGGGATCTGTAGTTGATTGTTTCAGGCTTCTTCACTTCACCGTATGACCACTCACGGATACGGTCAGGTGATGCCAGACCGACTTTAATTGCACTGAAATTGTTAATATTCATCGTTCTGCAGCCTCCTTACATTAAATCCGAATCGTCGAATCCGACTTCGGCAGCTTCAGGAATTTCTTCTTCGAATTCATCCGTTACTGTCAGAGAGCCCTGCTGTTCAGCGTCATTGACGAATCTCTGCTGGCTCATATCGAGAGTTGTCTCTTCCTTGAGCTCTTCTCTTTCGAGCTGCTTGAGATCCATTGAATTGCCGTCATCATCCAGCATGCGGACATCTACAGCCAATGCCTGCAGTTCGTGCACGAGAACTCTGAAGGATTCAGGGATACCCGGTTCCGGCATATCCTTACCCTTGACGATCGCTTCATAAGTCTTGGTACGGCCCATGATATCGTCAGATTTGACAGTCAGGATCTCCTGCAGTGTATGGGAAGCACCATAAGCTTCCAGTGCCCAGACTTCCATTTCACCGAATCTCTGGCCGCCGTTCTGCGCTTTACCGCCGAGAGGCTGCTGAGTAACCAGTGAATAAGGACCTGTCGCACGTGCATGCAGCTTGTCATCGACCATGTGGGCAAGCTTGATCATATACATGACACCGACGTTGATCGGTTCATCATAGGATTCGCCTGTCATACCGTCATGCAGCAGATATTTGTGCTGTGTGCCGGCTTCTTTCATGATGTCTTCAAGGTCTGTGTTGGATACACCGTCAAAGACCGGTGTAGCGAACTTGCATCCGAGGCTTCTTGCGGCCATGCCGAGATGCACTTCCAGAACCTGTCCGATATTCATACGTGAAGGAACGCCGAACGGATTCAGCATAATGTCGATCGGAGTACCGTCGGAAAGATACGGCATATCTTCGATCGGGTTGATTCTTGAAATGACACCCTTGTTTCCGTGACGGCCGGCCATCTTGTCACCTTCAGAGATCTTTCTCTTCTGGACGACATAGACTTTGACGACTTCATTGACTCCCGGAGGCAGTTCATGATCGTCCTTGCGCTTGAAGATACGTACGGAATGAACGATTCCGGCACCGCCGTGCGGTACTTTCAGGGAGTTGTCACGGACTTCTCTGGACTTCTCACCGAAGATCGCCAGAAGCAGTTTTTCTTCAGGTGTGATCTCGCTCTGGCCTTTCGGAGTAACCTTACCGACCAGAATATCGCCTTCCTTGACCTCGGCACCGACCATAACGATACCTCTGCCGTCCAGATTGCGGCATGCGCTCTCTGCGACGTTGGGGATATCACGTGTGATCTCTTCCGGACCAAGCTTGGTCTCACGGCATTCAATATCGTATTCCTCGATATGAACGGATGTATAAATGTCCTCACGGACCATGCGCTCACTCATGATGATGGCATCTTCATAGTTGTATCCATGCCATGTCATGAAGGCGATCAGTACGTTCTGGCCAAGCGCCAGTTCGCCGTTCTGCATCGCCGGACCGTCAGCCAGAATATCACCGCGCTCAATACGCTCGCCGTCACTGACGATCGGTCTCTGGTTGAGACATGTGGAAGCGTTGGATCTTCTGAACTTTGTCAGCTCATATACATGCTCATAACCGTTATCTTCCGTAACAACAACTCTGGACGCGTCAACATATGTAACAGTTCCCGGAGCAGTTGCGACACAGGCAGCGCCTGAGTCACGGGCAATACGGTGTTCCATACCTGTTCCGACAAACGGGCTGTGCGGATTCAGCAGGGGCACTGCCTGTCTCTGCATGTTGGCACCCATAAGGGCACGTGTACAGTCATCGTTTTCCAGGAAAGGAACGCACGCTGTAGCGACAGATACGATCTGACGCGGGGATACGTCGGCGTAGTCGACGGATGCCTTGTCAGCCATAACGGTTTCACCGGCGATTCTCGCGACGACTCTGTCACCGACAAGCTCGCCTTCGTGGATCTCATTGGCCTGAGCAATAACATGATCGTTCTCTTCGTCAGCGCTCATATACTTGATGTCATCTGTAACTCTGCCGTTAACGACTTTACGGTACGGAGTCTGAATAAATCCGTATTCGTTGACTCTGGCATAAGTTGTCAGATAGGAGATCAGACCGATGTTCGGTCCTTCAGGTGTTTCGATCGGACAGATCCTTCCGTAATGGGAGTTATGAATATCACGGACTTCGAATCCGGCACGCTCACGGGTAAGACCACCCGGACCAAGAGCGGAAATACGTCTCTTGTTGGACAGTTCCGCCAGCGGGTTCTGCTGATCCATGAACTGGGAAAGCTGTGATGAAGAGAAGAATTCCTTCAGCGCGGCTGTCAGCGGACGGATATTTGTCAGCTGTTTCGGAGTCAGGGATGTGCTGTCAGCGATGGACATTCTTTCCTTGACTGTTCTTTCCATACGGGAAAGACCGATACGGAACTGATTCTGGATCAGTTCACCGACTGTACGGATACGTCTGTTGCCCAGCATATCGATATCATCCTGGGTTCCGACACCGTCAAGCATCGTCAGTTCATAGTTGTACAGAGCATACATATCAGGCATTGTGATCGTATGCTTTGTGTTCAGCGGATCGATACCGATCAGCTTTACTTCATGACCGTCATCAGCCAGGATCTTGACTTCCTGCACAGCAGCACCGACCAGCCATACGCTGACGGAACCGTTGTTTTCCATAACGGCATTCATAACAGCTTCCTGACCTGCGGAATTCAGGCCTGAATTCTGCTGATCAGCGATATAACGCTCTACCAGCAGTTCGCCGTCTTCATCTGTCAGATCCTGACCGTCTTTGACGATACGGCCGATCGTATACAGTCTGGAACCCAGATTCAGCACTGCTGAGCAGTTGCTGTTGTTCAGCTTCGCTTCTGAAGCGATGATTCCCGCATAAACAGTGACATCACTGAATTCCCTGGCAATTTCCCTGATTGTCTCCGGTGTAAGGACAGTGCCCTTCTCCACGGAAACCTTCTTGCCTTCCAGATCAACAGCCAGAATACGTCCGGCCAGAGCCTTTGTCCATGATGTGCTCATCACAGCCGTAACAGGATGTGAGAAGACATGCGTGAAAGGAAGAGCCCTCATGCTGATACCCTTATTGAGTTCAGGCTTGAGTTCGTCTCTTTCTGCCTTGTTGATCATTCTGTTCTTCTTAAAGATGACTTTGCCGTCCGCGCCCATCAGATCTTCAGAAAGTCTGTGGCCTTCCATACGGTCAAGAACACTCAGTTTCTTGAGGACCTTGTATCTTCCGGCCTTTGTCAGATCATATCTTCTGTAATCAAAGAATTTCTGATCCATGGTGATCATCGCGCCGTCAATGGTTGCGATTTCATCAGCTCTCTGGTTCTCATAGACACTTAACAGCGCGTCATGTGTCGTCTTTGTTTTATCTGCGGCCAGTGTATTGCGGATCTCTTCATAATTTCCGAATACAGAGGTATACAGAAGCATATAGTCATTGAGGAATTCTCTTTCCTCTTCCGGTACGATGACATCCGGATAAATATCAAACTGCAGAGCCTTCAGGAACTTCTGCATATTCGTTGTATCGTATGCGTCATCGCCTCTTTCCAGATTCAGAGACATGCCGATCGCCTTGAAGAGGATCGTGGAAAGGATCTTTCTTCTTCTGTCGATCGATACGTTCATGATTCTGCCGAGAGCTGCTTTCTTGTCATCGGACATGAACTCAAGCCATGTTCCTCTGGACGGGATCAGCTCACATGTATAAGTATCGCGTCCGGTACGTTCTTCAGAAGCGATATCAAAATACGCGCCCGGGGAACGAACGATCTGGGATACGATAACTCTCTCCGCACCATTGATGATGAAAGTTCCGGTAGGTGTCATTAACGGGAAGTCTCCGAGGAATACATCTTCCCATTTTGTCATGACTTCACCGGTTTCCTGGTCGACCATTTCCAGTTCCATCTTTGCTTTCAGCGGCGCGCAGTAATTGGTTTCACGGTACTTGCATTCACTGATGGAGTACTTCGGCTCACCGAATTCATAATCAATAAACTTCAGCCTGATATTACCGGCATAGTTGTAGATCGGATAGATATCATTGAAAACTTCCTTGATACCTTCCTTGAGAAACCATTCAAAGGATGCTGTCTGGATCTCCGTCAGATCCGGAAGATCCAGTCCCGCGCTTACCTTTGAGTAATCGCGGCGTATTGATTTGGTGCCATAATGCACAACGTGGTATGCCTGCTTTTTTTCCATTTACGCCATCCTTTCGCCTGCATTGCTTGTAAACGCCCGAAAAGGGCATACTACCCCTATCTGCGTTTACGCCATTTTTTTCTTTTTTTGTTTTTAAATACCGTCAGAAACGCGCTTTATCCTGCGGCATTTCAGGACACGGTATCCTTTGTCTTTTAAAACAGTCTGACAGCTGCCAAAAATCTCCGTCAGTTTCGCAGCGGCACTTTCCGCGCCCTGCTGTTTTCTGATCACCGCGAAGAACAGTCCGCCGTCATTCAGATGATCGTACGCCTCCTCAAAGATCGCGTAGACAGTTTTCTTTCCTGCCCTGATCGGAGGATTTGTTACGACTGCATCAAAATGATCAGATATCTGCTCAAAGCGGTCAGATATCAGAACACGTATATCCGCAGAATTGATACTGCTGTTGATCACAGCCAGTTCTGCAGCCCTCGGATTCACATCCGCACATGTAACGGCACAGTCCGGAAACAGTGTTTTCAGGACGATCCCGATCACACCGTATCCGCATCCCATATCCAGCACCGCTCCCTGAAGGTCTTCTTTCTCAAGAGCCTTCAGAAGCGCACGGGAGCCGTAATCGACTTCCGACTTGCTGAAAACGCCGTCATCCGTACGGAATATATACCGATGCCCCGAAAAAGTGAATTCATGATCCTTCCGGTTGGACGGAAGTGTGCTGTTATCCGTGAAATAATGCGTCTGTCCCATTTAACAGCCTTCCTTTCTCAAGGGCCGAAAAGCCGAAGGTAAAACCTCGGCTTTTCAAACATTGTTTTTGTAATCAGAAATTACTTGAATTCAACAGTAGCACCTGCTTCAACAAGCTGCTTCTTGATGTTTTCTGCTTCTTCAACAGGAACGTCCTTCTTGATTTCGGACGGAACTGCATCAACAAGCTTCTTGGCATCAACAAGTCCGAGACCTGTGATAGCACGAACAACCTTGATAACGCCGACTTTAGAGTCACCGAAGGATGACAGAACGACTGTTACGTTAGCAGGAGCAGCAGCTTCAGCAGCTTCAGCCGGAGCAGCAGCAACAGCAACCGGAGCAGCAGCGGATACGCCGTACTTCTCTTCAATTGCCTTTACGAGATCATTGAGTTCAAGAATTGTAGCTTCATCAAGATAAGCCAGAATTTCTTCCTTAGTTAACTTTGCCATTTTAATTTCCTCCATTTACGATTAGGCATTTGCCTCGGCTGCAGCCTCAGCATTTTCAGATGCACCACCTCTGGCTTCTGCAACAGCATTGACAGCTCTTGCGAAACCGGCGACAGGTGCCTGCAGTACAGAAAGCAGCATGGACAGCATTCCTTCTCTGTTAGGCAGTGCAGCAAGAGCCTTGACTGCTTCAGCGTCAACAACTTTGCCTTCTACGATGCCTCCCTTGAGAATCAGCGCCTTGTGCTTTTTAGCAAACTGTGCAAGAACACGGCTTGCTGCGGTTTCGTCTTCACCAAATGCGATTGCATTAGGACCGGTCAGAGCATTTTTCAGATCACTGAAGCCTGCAGCTTCTGCAGCTCTGGAAGCGAGAGTATTCTTGTAAACTTTGAACTCTACGTTTTCCTTACGAAGCAGATTACGCAGCTCAGTGACTTCAGCAACGCTCAGGCCACGGTACTCGGCAACAACAGTTGAGGAAGCCTTAGTGAACTTGTCAGAAATCTCACTGACAACGCTCTTTTTAGATTCCAATACCGCCTGATTCATTGATTCACCTTTACCTTTCCTGTTATCGCCTACCGCTATAATATAAAGCCCCTGCAGACAGCAAGGGCTCAAAAAGTTCTCCAAAAGGTTTCTCTTTTTTACCTCGGTAACATGATTAAGCATACGCCGTTACTGTCTATGGTATTTGATAACAGTAATAATTTACTCTCATCAAATCTGAATGTCAACCTTTTTTTATAATTCAAAAAGGACATCCGGCTTGCAGTAACCGGACGTCCTTTTTCAGCTCATTGGTTTCGATGATGAATCGTCGCTGTCCTCCCATTCACCATTTCCAGTACCTATCATATCCCCGTGTTCCAGTTCATAAACGAATACATTCAGCAGAGCCTCCGCTGCCGCCTTAACGTCCTCATTCATTTCCTTTCCCAACTCAGCCAGCTTCTCAAGACATTCCTCATAGCTGAATCCCATGGAAGGAAGATCAAATTCCTCCGGATCATCATAGTAGCCGTCATCAATTTCAGCTTCACCGTACGCGATATTGTTTTCATCGCACCACTGAATCGCCAGTTCACGGTAATAGTCATCCACCTGCTCGTCATAGTCTGCCCACAGTTTGTTCTTGTCAAGCAGATCATTGAACTTGAATAATTCATTTGCCTTTTCAGACAGGTTCTCCCTGAGTTTTCTGTCTGTAATGGAGGCAATAAACTCCCTGTTGATCTCTCTTTCCACGGAAGCATTTACCACCGGCAGGGCAATATACTGTTCCGGATTTCTCATCAGCTGTGCCGCGTTTTTATATGTACTGGAATTCGGATCAGCCTGACTGCTTGTATCGACCCACAGCAGATTAAGACGTTCCTTATCCATATAGCATCGGAAATTGTCCTCAGTCTCACCGATCGCTTCAATGATTGCGTTCAGATTAACCGGTCCGATCTTGTTTTCCATCATTTTCTCCCTTCACAGCCGGAAGACCCGACTGTTTCTGTGCCAAAGCCGCCCTTATTCTGACAGATACCGCCCTGATTTACAATGCGCAAATTGCTGTTTCTGTACCTGTTTCCGAATAAACACAGACCGCACATAGATACTACACTATCTTTGCTTTTTTATACACAGTTTTTATAAGCCGCAAATAAAAAACTGATCACTGATCAGCTTCCTCTTATTATTCTGACTGCTGTTCTTCTCAGCTTCATATTTGCTTTCCTGACAAACAGCCTTGCCGGGATCGTATGCAGGATCAGCCAGGTATATCTGCGGTACCTTCTGTCATCTGCAGTATATGTCTTTCCGTCATGCACAAACTCCGTCAGGATGCCTATGATATCACTGTCACTGATCCCAAACTCTTTGTTCAGACAGTTATCACCCATGATCACATAGTCATCCTCTCTGACCTCTATGATCCTGTGCAGCACATATTTGTCCGCAGAAGTTTTATAAAGTACAACATCACCGACCCTGCAGCGTTCTTTTCCTTTTTTTGTTACTGTAAAAAGATCTCTTCCCTGTTTCAGCATCGGCATCATGCTGGTGCCGACATTGCTGTAAGTAAGAGTTCCGTTTTTCTCAAGATACTCCTCATATGTAAAGGATTTACTCATCCAGTGCACCTATTCTGCGCAGCTCACTCAGAACACGCGCGACATCTTTTTCGATCATGCCTTCAGGTGCTTCAAAACGGCCTTTCATAGCAGAAATCAGATCTGCCTCACTGGTCTCCTTCTTCAGAAGTTCCAGTATCACTCCGAATGTCCTGTTGCCTTTTACGATCCCTGAAAATTCCGCTCCTCCGCCTGATACAAGGATCGACTCATCATCAGATATACGCGAAATAAAATTTCTGTTCAGCTTCATATTCTATCCTTTCATTGCATTATATGCAGTTTCAGCAGCCTCTTTATCCATATTGCATCCAAGCCGGTAAAATTTAACACGCTCTGACAAGCGATCGATCAGATCCAGTGTTTTTTCCATTGCACGAGGATCAGCCGGCCTGTATGCCTGTTTCAGAAGCTTCAGGTAAGCCTCCTCAAAAGTTATCTGCCTGATATGATTTTTTTCAGAACGTTCGAGAATACAGACTGCCTTCACGGGAACGCATATATTATTTCCGAGATGATGCTTCCCGTTATATGGCGTTCCGTATACCAGAGCTCTGCTTTCTGTGATCCGGATCAGAGGCTTGTCATCATTTACCATGACAGCTTTTTCCTTCAGAAGCTCTCTCCATAATCTTGCATGAGTACTCTTTCCGGTACCGCTGACGGCAGTAAATATATATGCCTCCCCGTCCACAGATACTGCAGAACCATGGAACAGAAATGTATCATAATACGGCATTTTTTCGGCGATTCTGCGGTATACTGCCAGTTCCTCCAGGTATGGATCAGAATAGTTTATAACCGGGACATTGGTCTGTTCTTTTTCAGACCTTTTTCTTTCACAGTCTATATCTTCCTGTGTTATGGAAATACGAAAATCAGGAACCCCTTCATACCGGTAATCCCTGCAGTACTGCTGAACACGGTCATAAACTGATGTGATTTCAATGGTTCTTTCCGCTATCCTGTAAGTGCCTTTCATACAATCTGTCTGATCAATCTATAATTTATCACAAACTGCCGAGTATTCAATTAAAAAGGAGGAATTACTGTTCCCCCTCTTCATGAGACGTTTCTTCCTGAACAGGTATCTGTCCTGATTCGTCACTGTCATCCTGTGCCGGTATCTCTCCGGATTCCTCAATGTCATCCTGTACAGGAATACTGCCGGACTCTTCTGTTTCCTGAAGGTTCTCCAGCTGCATCGTGTCTTCCACTTCCTGTTTCAGCTTCTTTTTCTTTGACTTGCTGTCACCGTAGTAGTAATGGCTGCCGTATCCGTATCCGTAGGTATGATAGCCATATCCGGCAGATCCTTCTTTGCCGCCGTTGAGGATCACTCCTCCGATTTCCACACCGGCATCTTTAAGCTCCTGAATTCCGTTGATAATAACATGTCTTCTGGCGTAGTCACACTTGATAACGTATACAGCCTCATCCACATACTTCGCTACCATCATGGCATCTACCAGCATGGCGCTAGGCGGTGTATCAAGAATAATAATATCGGCAACTTCCCTGAGTGCTTTCAGCAGCTGACCCATGCTCTTTCCGCTCAAGATCTCCGCGTGTTCCGTTACTTTGTCCCTGTTTCCAAACAGCACCAGGAGTCTTAGACCCTTGTCCTCATATGATACCAGGGCATCCGCCGGATTGACATCGCCGGTCAGAACATCGATAATGCCCGGCTGGTCATCGTCAACGTCAAATATCTCCTGCAGTGACGGATTTCTCAGATCACAGTCGATCAGAACAACGTTCCTGTCTTTTCTGGAAATTGACATTGCCAGATTGGCGGCTACAGTCGACTTTCCTTCTCCCGGAATGGAACTTGTCACCATAACGACCTTGTTTCCTGTTTCTGTCAGACGCTGTGTAACACGTGCCCGGATCAGTCTGATCGCCTCCAGATAGTCCTGCTGCACATTGTGTTCCATAATACTGATCTTGTTTTTACCCTGTCTTCTCTTCTTTAACTTATAGACGGGAAGCGTTCCGAGATAGTTCAGATTACTGATGGACTTCAGATCCTTGCTGTTGCGTACTGTACGGAACAGGACCATACGGATGAATACCATAAGCAGTCCGATAAGCAGTCCGATGGAAGCGTATTTGATCACATTGCTCTGGTAGCTGATCGCTTTTCCGGTGTCTTCCGGAATACCGCTTTCATCGATAATATCAAGTTCGGTTTCACCTACGACATACTGAGCAACTTTCGGATAGTTGCGGATCACTGACATCAGCTCATTATAGGAATTCATCTGATCGCTGGTCGTAACACTGATCGTAAGCAGATTGGTTCCCTCAATATTTGTGACTTTGATTGTTCCCGGAAGAGATGTAACCCCCATATCTTCAATAATGACATCCTTTAATACACCTGATGTCAGAATATACGGGAATATCACACCAAGCTGTTCCGCTGTCTTGGAGTCATTCATTTTTCCGTCTGATTTGACTGTAACAGCTACTGTTGCCTCCGCTGTATAAGAAGGTATATACGAATCCTTGATCCTGAGATAACCCAGAGCTCCAAGACCTGCTGTCAGCACCAGGACAATGATCCACATTTTCCTGAATGCGTTCAGAAATTCATCCACAAAGCGCGTAATATCGATCTTTTCAAGCTGGTTTTCCGAAGAAGAATATGTACTCATTCTTTCTCCTCCCCGCTCTTTTTCTGAGCACTCTGTGTCGGCGATTTACGTGCCGCGTAGTGTCCGTATTTGCCGTACTTTCCGTACTTTCCGTATTTGCCGTAGCTTCCGTACCCGTAACCATAGCCATAACCATATCCATAACCGCTGCCGGCAGTGACTTTGCCGGTGCCGGGAAGGTATCTGACATCATTAAGGATACAGCCGCTCATATGTGCCCGGCAGTTTTTCAGCGCGTCAATGGCATCATTAATATCTGCCGCAACCATCCTGTTGTACTGAACGACCAGAACACTGATGTCTGCCTGTCTTGCGACTGTTTCAGCATCCGCCAGCAATGCCATCGGAGGAGTATC
>JAILGV010000012.1 GCA_024696355.1 Solobacterium sp. | reverse complement strand
AAGAAGTACACATTCACATTTCGATTCTAACAAAGGAATGTCGAACCCTATGGACACTAAACACAGGGAAGAAAGGAAACGTATATACGAACTGCTCAGTCAGGTGAGTCAATTCCTATATACCAGGAGAACAATATGACGGACCGTACTAAAATCTGGATTGCTGAAACCATGAAGGAACTGATGAAGGAAAAATCCGTCGACAGGATCCGCATTACCGAATTGTGTGAAAAGGCGGGGATACAGCGGCCGACATTCTATTATCATTTCAAAGACAAACATGATCTGATCGCATGGATATTTTTTCAGTCTGCATTTCAGACAGACATACTGGACAGACAGTCTGCTGCAGAAGCTATGAGACAGATGAAAAATGAACTGACATTCTATAAAAGAGCGTATGCAGATGTTTCGCAGAACGCATTATGGCAGTATATGCTGGAGTTTTTTTCGGAACAATATGAAAAGAAGGCAATGGAACTTCTGAAGACCGACAGTCTCGACCGCGGCCTGACCTTCGGCATCCGTCTGTATTGTTACGGCTGTGTCGGCATGACAAAAGAATGGGCACTTTCGGATCATATAACACCTGCCGGAACAGTGGTGCAGATGATGTTCGATTCAATGCCGCGCAATCTGCATGATATTTTCTTTCCGGAAAACAGCCGTTAAACAGAAAAGACCGTCTCCGGTCTTTCCTGCGATATGTAAAGGGAATTCTGCCGCTGATCGGAAAAAAGGGGGAAACCGGTCAGGGCGTTCACGTGCTTTTCTTTGTACACAGATACTATACATCCGTGATATTTCAGAAATATGTAAGAGAAATGTGAAATTATGTGACGGTTTATCTGTCCAGTGAAGCTCCGTTTGTTTCAATAACTTCCCTGTACCAGTCATAACTTTGTTTCTTTGAACGTTTTAATGTGCCTGTTCCGTCATTGAAGCGGTCAACATATACAAAGCCGTAGCGCTTTTTCATTTCGCCTGTTCCGGCAGAAACGATATCCATCGGTCCCCAGTACAGGTAGCCCATGATATCGACCCCGTCAAGTATTGCCTCTTTTACCTGAAGCAGATGTTCCTTTGTGTAGTGAATACGGAAGGAATCTGCGATCACTCCGTTTTCGTCCGGTCCCTCATCAAGTCCGATGCCGTTTTCAACAATAAAGAGCGGCAGATGATAACGGTCATACAGTGTATTTAATGTATAGCGCAGACCTTTCGGATCGATCGGCCATTTCCAGGGCTCCGGTGATGTTCCTTCCAGATACGGATTCTCTCTGCCCCTGATTCCGCCGGTATCATATGCGTTTTCGACTTCCTTGGAATATGTTCCGGAACGGTAGTAGCTGAACGAGAAGAAGTCAACCGTATATGTTTTGATCAGTTCCAGATCTTCGCTGCTCATGCGGAAGCTGTAGCCTTCCTCACGCATCTGCCTTCTGACATAACCCGGAATGATGCCGCTGCAGAAGGGGTCCCCGAAATAGAATGCGGAGATTCTCTGCAGGTTCAGGGCTCCGAGCACATCATCCGGATCGCATGTGAACGGATAGGTGGCAACAGCGGAGCAGCTGAGCATGCATCCGATTTTGAAGTCGGGATTGATTTCATGGCCGCGCTTTACCGTCATGGCGTTTGCCTTGACAAGGTTGCAGTAGCTGTCCCATTTTTCCTTCTCAGAGATGGCTAGCGGATTGGTCTTGTCATACGGCTTTACGGACAGGATTCCGGCAGATACGACCGGTCTGCGGTACATATTGTTTACTTCGTTGAATGTCAGCCAGTACTTAACTTTGTTTTTATAGCGTGTGAATACGGTTGTGACGTAATTCATCCAGAAGTCAATCATCTTCTCATTTGCCCATCCGCCGTATTCCGTCATCAGGTGGAGGGGTGTTTCATAATGGGAAAGCGTGATCACCGGCTGCATCCCCAGCCGGAGCATCTCATCGAACAGGTCATCATAGAACTGCAGACCCTTTTCATTCGGCTCTGTCTCATCGCCGAGGGGATAGATCCGGCTCCAGGCAATGGATGTGCGGAAGGCATTGAAGCCCATGCCCGCCATATAGCCCAGATCCTCCTTATATCTGTGATAGAAGTCAATTCCATCATGACTCAGATATACTTTTTCGGAATCCAGCTTCATTTCCCATCTGCCGGTTTCTTCATTCCAGACCAGTCCCGGATCTGTGGCATTGATGCCGACCATGACATCGGTGATATTCGGCTGTTTTCCGTCTTCCAGCCATGCTCCTTCACACTGATTTGCGGCTACTGCACCGCCCCACATGAAGTTTTTCGGAAATACTGTTTCACTCATGTTTTATTCTCCTTTTCTGTCCGCCGCAGTTTTATTATACCCGGCAGATAATAATTCTTTTTTGAAAGGGCAGGCGGAGTGACCGTCTGCCCTGAGTTTTCATTATCAGATGTGGGCTTCTGTCTGGTCGAAACCGATGAGGAACGTTACGATTGCAGCAACGATGATTGCTGTCACGACACCGACTGCCATTCCGAGGATTGTGTCCATGAAGATCGGCAGGGCCATGATTGTGGAATAACCCATGACATAAGCCTTGACGTGGAACAGACCTGCGACAAGTCCTCCGGCGAAACCTCCTGCCATGACACCGAGCATCGGCTTTTTCAGACGGAAGTTGACACCGTAGATAGCCGGTTCAGTAACACCTGCGAGAATGCAGCCGACAGCGAGTGAGAATGCCTGTGACTTGAACTCCTTATCCTTTGCACGGAGTGCAACACCGAGACATGCACCGCCTTCGGACATGTTGTGGAGCAGGAATGCCGGACGGATGACTGCATCGTATCCGATGTCGGAAATATTGGAGGCCATGAACGGGCTGACGCCGTGGTGCATGCCTGTCATAACAAGCCAGGGCAGACATGCGGCGAGTACTGCGATTGCAAGAGGAGCAGCCTTATCACCGAGGAACAGGAAGACACCTGCAATGAGTTTGCCTGCATAATCACCCAGCGGGCCGAGGATTGTGAATCCGAGGAATCCGGTCACGGCAATTGTGCACAGACCGACCAGAAGAGCTTTGAAGATGCCGGGGATAACTCTGTTGAAGAAGCGTTCTGCATACGCAGCGACAACTGCGATCAGAAGTGCGGGAAGAAGTGATCCGTTATAAGTTACGGCAAGAGCAGGAACTCCGAAGAACGGAGCGGATGTGCTTCCGGCTTCCTTGACTGCTCCGACCATGGATACCCAGCCCGGTGTCAGCAGAGATGCTGCAACGAGCATAGCATATGCAGGTGTTGCATTCAGCTTTTTGGCTCCGCCGTAAGCAACGAAGATCGGCATGAAGTAGAACGGTGCATTTGCAACCCAGCCGAGCATTGTATTTGCATTTGATTCCTTGAAGGCGGGAATTGCCATTCCTATCAGGAGCAGGAGAACTTTGAGAAGACCGCCTGCAACCAGACCTGGAACCAGGGGATTGACTGCGCTTGAGATGAAGTCGATGATGACTTTTCCGATGCCTTTGATTCCTTCCGGCTTCTGCTTCGGAGCATCCGGATTTTCATCAATAGATCCGCCGTCTTTGATGCCGTCAACATTGAGGACTGCCTGATATGTATTGATGACATTTTCGCCGAGGACGACCTGTGTCTGACCGCCCGCTTCAACTACGCCAAGGACTCCTCTGACCTTCTTGATCGCTTCTTTATCAGCTTTTGAGGGGTCTTTGAGAACAAAACGAAGACGTGTTACACAATGAGCAACGTTATTGATATTTTCTGTACCGCCAACAAGATCTATTAATGTTTTTGCGGTTTCTTCATAATTAATTTTTACTGCCATTTTTTTCTCCTTTTTCGTCTTGGTCTGATCCTGCAGGTCTCTTCCCTTTTGACAATTACAATATAGTCAATAATGATAATTCCGTAAAACAATTATTTAATATCTTAAATATTCCGTTATAGAATGATTGTAAGGAGAATACAGCTTATGATTACTGCAGAAATGATTCAGGCTTTTCTCAGTATTGCGGAATACCGCAATATCACAATTGCGGCTAACAGCAGTTTTACGACGCAGAGCAACTTTTCAAAACAGATCCGAGCTCTGGAAGAGGAAACAGGCAGGCAGCTGCTGATCAGGCACAGAGGTCATTCCGAAGTTGTTCTGACACAGGCGGGCAAGGAATTCCTTATTCTTGCCAGACGGTGGCGGGGACTGATGGATGATATGAATGAAATCCGGAATCTGAATGAAATCACGGAAGTATCGATCGGTGCTTTTGACCGTCTGAATACATTTACCCTTCAGGGCTTCTACCGTTCCATGCTGAAGGAACATCCTGAGCTCAGAATCGATGTCCATACCAGGCATTCGCGTGAAATCTACAATATGATGGAACACCGGGACATTGATATCGGAATCGTCAGTACGGTTCTTCCGACATACAACATTAAAATTTCGGAACTCTATGTGGAAAAAATGTGTGTTGTATGCAATGCTGAAAGCAACCTTGGGAATACAGTTTCCCCCGGGGAACTTGACCCTAATCTTGAGATTTATTCACGCTGGTCTGATGAATTTGAAGTCTGGCATGATCAGAACTGGCCGGGCAGGCGTTACCGGATTCATGTCGGAACCAGCAGTATGTCTCCGTTTTATCTGGATGAGCCTGGGCGCTGGACCATAATGCCGGTCAATACCATTGAAGGACTGAAAGGGATGCACAATATTACGGTTCACCGTCTTTCGATTCCGTATCCGGCAGGGAAGATATACCTTCTTGAGCAGAATAATCCCAGTGAACGGCGTCAGGAAGCAATCAGTCTGTTCAGCGGAAAGCTGACGGAATATCTGAAGTCAAAGAACCGGGAAACAGTATGAACGATATCTGAATTGTTTGTCAGCAGATAATTATCCGGCAGTGCATGCGGCGGTTCATACGATGGGTATTATGCTACGATAAAGCAGGAAATGTCACAGACTGCACATAACAGAAATATCGATATTTTTGAACATATGCCTGTCGCA
>JAILGV010000002.1 GCA_024696355.1 Solobacterium sp. | reverse complement strand
GACAGGAGACAGATTATGGAAGACATCGTGAATGACAACACAAAGAAGCCTGAAAATCAGGAAAACTTCGAAGAACCGTTAAACGCCTCTGAAGAGCGCAGCACCGCAGAAACTGAATCAGAAGTGCCGGCAGAGATCCTTCCGGGATCTGATGAAAGCAAAGAACCGGAAGCCGAAATGAATACCGCAGAAGAACCGTCCGAAGCTGAAGCCAATGTGCCGGAAGAGGCTGCTGAGTACCTGTCTGCAGAACCCGAAGCACCGGCAGACATTATGCCGGAGACAGAAGAAATACAGGAAACTGCGGAAGAGCCGGCTGCTGAAGTGGAATCTGCAGATGCCGGAGAAACTGCTGCACCGGCAGAAAATGCGCCCGAAACCGCTGCTGAACCCGCGGTCACTGAGGAAGCAGCTGCACCGGAAGCACCTGCGGAAAGTGCTCCTGCAGCAGCTGAAATACAGGAAGCCCCTGCCGAACCCGCCGCAGTTGAAAAAGCTCCTGCGCCTGCTGAACCTCAGAAGCGCAAAAAGAACTGGATACCGGCTGCTGTCATTGCTGCCGCACTGGCAGTCGGACTGATTTTCGGTATACCCGCATATCAGAAAAGCCAGACATACAAGGAAGCCATGGCTTATCTGGCTGAAGAAGACTATGCCAAGGCTGCCGAAACATTCGCATCACTTGAGAACTATAAGGATGCCGCGCGCTATGCAGGCTACTGTGAAGGACTTGAGGCTGTGAAAAACGGCGAATGGTCTACGGCCGAACTCAAACTGGCCGATGCCGGTGATATGGAACAGGCACCGCAGTATCTGTCTTATGTCAACGGTAAGACACTGATTGCCGAGTCCTACACGGCAGATGAATATGCAGAAACAGCACGCTGCTTTGAAGATGCCGGCGGTGTGCTTGACAGTACCGAAGAAGCGGTATACTGCCGGGCAATGTCAGCCTATCTTGACGAAAACTATGCGGAAGCTGCCGAACGGTTCGCAGAATATGCCGCTTCCGACGCACCCGATTACTGGGCCAAAGATTTTGCGGCAATCGGCGCAAAAGCATCAGAAGCATTCGTAAAATTCGATGCAGATGATTTCACATGCATAGATGCTCTGAAGGAAGTTGCAGATTCCGGAGAATTCCTTTTCGAGGATAAAGCTGAAGACCGCGTCAACTATATTGAGGGCCTCGAATTCTACGAACAGGGTCTGTATTACAGTGCATATTCCAGATTCAACAGCAGCAACGGTCTCAAGGACGCATACGATCTGGCAGATTCCTGCATCCAGAGCCGTCCCGAAACAGGCTTTATTATCCGCAATACACAGTCAACCTCTGTCAGCGTCACTGTCCGGGACACCCAGGACTACGAAGATCTTTACATCAAAGTCTACGACTCCAATGATGACCTCGTTGAATCACTCTATATCCGTGACGGTTCCTATGCAACGGCATACTTCCCCAGCGGAAGCTACCGTATGTCAGTTGCCTGGGGTGACGGTGATGAGTGGTACGGTCCTGAAGAATGCTTCGGACCGGACGGCAGCTATCAGAGACTGCTTCTGTCCGGCAGCAGCGAATACTACAGTTTCCCCGGCGGTGCATCCTTCACCCTGTCCTTTAATTCATCAGACGGAAATGTCGGCAGCAAAAGCACAAGCTACGGAAACTTCTGATTTCTTTCAGGAAAACGAAAAGGCCATGTGAATGGCCTTTTTTCTCTGCCTGCGTAATTTCCTTCTTCAGAGCATTGATATCATCTGCACAGCCAGGCCGACCAGCAGACACACCGGAAGACCCAAAGCCATGCCGATACATGATTCTCTGATATGAAATGCATAGTCATGATAAGCATCCGTCAGATCCTCCGTACCGGGAAGAATGCACATTTTCGAATGGCAGAACCAGAGGCAGTCAATAATCAGTGCATCATACCAGTCCACAGCCGTCCACAAACCATAGCTGACAAGAAATCCGGAAATAAAGCTGCGGCATCCGTTCAGCTTATATACCAGCAGTCCGAGCAGAACAGCTATGACAGCTGCGGCAGGAAGCTTTTTCCTGAGTCTTTCCGACAGCGGCGGCACCTGCTTTGCGGGAACTTTCCCGAGATCAATCCATCTCTGTGTAATCTGAGGCGGATAGCTGTATATTTCCAGTTCCGGCCTGTATCTGACTATGAGAATAATAATAAAATGAAAAACAATGCAGACAACCAGTGCCTCAATCAGAAATACATTCATGTTCATATCATGCCTCCCCCGCAAAAACCTTTCTTCAGCGGATATCCCACTGCTGTCTTCCAGAAAACAGAATTCTTTGAATTAGCTTTAACTAACTATATGTTAATTCATTCAGTACGGATTTCAAGAAGGATAACCAATTGAACAGCGGATACATTTTGATTTGTCCAAAGAGCACAAGGACAGATTGATCAAAATTTTATACTTATAATAAAATTATAAAAAAGAAGGAGATAACTGCTGTGAAAACAATTAATGTGAAAAACGGTCCGCAGAATGCAGCTGCCATTATTCTCGGATGCATGCGCATGCCTGCTCTTTCCGTCGGCGCTGCTTCTGATCTTATCAAAGCTGCGTGTGATCTGGGTGTTAACTTCTTTGACAATGCAACCTGCTACGGAAACGGCGAAGCAGAGAGACGCTTCGGCGATGCCTTTGCTGCAAGCGGAATCCGGCGTGAGGATGTTGTCATTCAGACCAAATGCGGACTGAACTTTGACCGCAATGAATTTGACTGGACAAAGCAGAACATCCTTGAAAGCGTCGACGCTTCCCTGGAAAGAATGAAGACTGATTATCTGGATGCCCTGCTTCTGCACCGTCCGGACGTTATTTTTGAGCCGGAAGAAGTCGCGGAGGCTTTTGAAGAGCTGGAACAGAGCGGCAAAGTACGCTACTTCGGCGTAAGCAACGTTTCCACCCTCCAGATTGAGCTTCTGAAAAAGTTTGTCAGACAGCCTCTGGTCTTCAACCAGCTGCAGCTTTCCCTCGAACAGTCACAGCTGATTGATCAGGCGCTGTATCTCAACAACATGACAACCGACCGCTCCATTCAGCGTGATGACGGTACTCTCGACTACTGCAGACTGCATGATATTACAATTCAGGCATGGTCGCCTCTGCAGTACGGATTCTTCAAAGGCTGCTTTATTGATGACCCGAATTTCCCGGAACTGAATGCTGTCCTGCAGAAACTGGCTGACAAATACGGCGTTTCCAAGTCAGCGATTGCTGTCGCCTGGATACTGAGGCATCCTGCCCGCATGCAGGTAATTGCCGGAACCATGAACCGTGATCATCTGAAAGATCTCTGCGGTGCTTCCTCGGTCACTCTGACGCACAACGAGTGGTATCAGCTGTATCTTGCCGCAGGAAAATTCCTCCCCTGATCAGCACACATCTTAATCATCTGAACAGAAAAAAAGCCTTCTGTCAGTTCTTTCAGGAACCGGCAGAAGGCTTTTTCATATATCGGCTGTTACTTCTTGACGCTGTTTTTCAGGATTCTGATACCGCGTGCTGCGATATTGGGAAGAATTGCCTTGAGCTTGCCGTTTTCCGCAGTATACATGCGTGATGATTTCGGCATATCCCTGCTCAGATGAATTGCATCGAATTCACATCTGGTCGTACACAGACCGCATCCGATACAGCGGTTCACATCAACAAATGATGCACCGCACTTGAGGCAGCGGCTTGCTTCCGCCTTTACTTGCTCTTCCGTCAGCGGCAGACGGAGATCGTCATATGTATGTGCCGCATCGCCGGGCTTGTATCCCGGAACCTGACGCTGTGCATTGTCATAGGACTCAAGCAGGACATCATCTCTGTCAAGTTCCCTGAATTCACGCAGGTCACGTCCGATTGTCAGACTCTGTCCGTAGTGGACATAACGGTTGATGGAGACATATCCCTCTCTGCCTTCGGCAATTGCATCAATGGCAAATCTTGCGCCCTTGAATACATCACCGCCGACGAAGATATCTTCCTCCGCTGTCTGGCATGTAACAGGATCCGCGACTGCAGTTGTGTTCGGACGAACTTCGACTTTTGTTCCCTTGAGCAGATCGCCCCATACCGCAGCCTGACCGATGGACATAAGAACATGGTCACATTCCACGGTCTTGAGTTCAGTCTCATCGTAAACAGGACTGAATTTTTTGTTTTCATCAAAGACCTGGATGCAGTGCTTCATCACAATGCCTTTGATCTTTCCGTCTTCAGCCAGGATTTCCTTCGGACCCCAGCAGTTCTTGATGACAACGCCTTCTTCTTTTGCTTCGGCAATTTCCTCTTTGGAAGCCGGCATTTCGTCCGGTCCTTCCAGACAGTACATCTCAACAGCTGACGCACCTGCACGGAGTGCTGTTCTTGCAACGTCGATCGCGACATTGCCGCCGCCGATAACGACTGTTTTGCCGTGGAGGATGGAATCACTGCATGTTCTGTTGGCTTCTCTCAGGAAGTCTACGCCGCTGACTGCGTAGTCTTCGTTCGGAATGCCGGCCTTTCTGCCTGTCTGCATACCGATTGCGACATAGAATGCCTTGTATCCTTCCTTGCGGAGTTCTTCGATGGTAATGT
This sequence comes from Solobacterium sp., assembly GCA_024696355.1. GTDB lineage: Bacteria > Bacillota_I > Bacilli_A > Erysipelotrichales > Erysipelotrichaceae > Bulleidia. The sequence goes on along the minus strand of JAILGV010000002.1, from coordinate 2,351 downwards.
CCTTGCCCACTTCAACACCGCAGCGGATATCTGCACCCATTGTTCTGATAACATCGATTTCAGCATCGATGACATCTTTTTCCAGACGGAAGTTCGGAATACCGTATCTCAGCATTCCGCCCGGCTTTTCTTCTTTCTCAAAGACCGTCACAGGATATCCCTGCTTACGCAGATAGTAGGCAGCGGACAGACCGGCAGGTCCTGCACCGATGACGGCAATCCTGTAGTCATCCCACTGTTCTCCGACATCGTTAAAGCATTCCGGAACATAGCGGCTTTCAGCATTGAGTTCCTGCAGGGCAATGAACTTCTTGATTTCATCGATCGCAACAGGACGGTCAATTGTGCCTCTTGTGCAGCGCTCTTCACAGCGCTTGTTGCAGACCATGCCGCATACTGCCGGGAACGGATTATCCTGCTTGATCAGCTTCAGTGCATCCAGGTATCTTCCCTCTGCCGCCATGCGGATATAACCCTGTACTGCAAGATGAGCGGGACATGCCGTCTTGCAGGGTGCCGTACCGGTTTCATATACATTGATCTTCGCATCTTCACGGAAGTTCTTGTTCCACTTGTCCGGTCCCCATTTCTGAGCGTCCGGAAGTTCTGTCTTCGGATAGACAATACTTGAACCGTCTTTCAGGCAGAGTTTCTGGCCGAGTTTCGCAGCGCCTACCGGGCATACTTCAACGCACTTGCCGCAGGCAACGCACTTTTCCCTGTCAACATGGGCACGGTATGCGGATGCGGACATATTCGGTGTATTGAATAACTGGGATGTACGTATTGCGTTGCATGTGCCGGGAGAGCAGTTGCAGATGCCGACGATCTTGTCTTCGCCGTCCAGATTGGTAATCTGATGCACGAAGCCCTTCTTCTCGGCACGCTCCAGAATCTCCACCGCCTCATCGTAGGTAATGTAGTAAGCATCTTTGCGTGTTTCGACGATATACTCTGCCATATCTCCGACAGCCAGACACATATAGCCTTCGATATCACCGACACCCTCTCCGCGCATTGCCTGCTGTCTGCGGCAGCTGCATACATCAACGCAGAATTTGTCATACTTTTTCAGCCAGTGTGACAGATGCTCAACACTGACAGATTCCGAAACATGCTCAATTGCCTTTTCAACCGGAATTACATGCATTCCGAGTCCGCCGCCTCCTTCAGGCACGAATCTGGCAACTTTTCCGACCGGTACGCTTGAAGCATAGTTAAAGAATGTCGCAACCTCCGGATGATCTTTCAGAAGACGGGATGTCATCATCATGTATTCGCCGGAGCCGACAACCCACTTCGGTATGAAATACTGCCTGCGGTGCTCCGGATTTTCACGGTCAAATTCCATCAAACCGATCTCGCAGATTTCGAAAGCCATCTTCTCCGCTTCTTCCGGAGTCATGTGGTTTCTTTCCGCCATCTGTTCCGGCAGAAGCTTAACAACCCTCTTTTTCTTGAATGAAAGCATGAAGCGGACCTGCTCTTTTGTCAGCAGACGGTCCAGGATCCAGAAATCAGGCATATGCACATCGACATCCTTTGCCCTGTGGATCTGGATATCATCAGTGATCATATTCGCAAGTTCTTTCACGAGCTGTTCTTTTTCAGGGTCAGTGCAGACATAGTCCTCATTGAAAAAATCCCTGTCATTGAACATATAGTTCTTTAAATTATCAGGTATCATAATTCCTCCGTTGTTCTCCACCATAATTTTAATACAGAAACTTGTTATATTTTTGTCAATTTCACTGATTTTCACAAAAAACTGACTTCAGTTCATACCGGTCCATTAATTAATTCCTTTATACTACTTATTCCGTCAGCTAATGAGGTAAAATAATGATGTATCATGAAGCATTTCTGGACCCATAGAGACAATATTCCCGATGGTATCGGCTACGGTCAGTTTTCACCGGTGCATATAATCCTAATTGCAGTTACCTGTTTTTTTACTGCGGTTACTGCATTTGCATACAGATATGCAGGGCCCTCCGGCAGAATTATCATTCTGCGCAGCATTGCGGCCTCACTGATCCTGATCGACGCCTTCAAAATGATTGTCATCGCAAAATCCGATGTCGTATTCACCGACTACCTGCCTTTGGAAATCTGCAGTTTCGGTGCATATTTCATCGTATGCGACTCAATCCTGATCAATGAGCCGTTCTTCACGGCAATGCTGCTGACGCTGTTTCTGCCCGGAGCGATCATGGCGGTGATATTTCCCACTACTTCCCCCCTGCCTGCCGTGAACTTTTATACCATTCATCAGTTCCTGTACCACGGTCTGATCATTGCCTATGTAATTGCCCGCTTCTGCTGCCTTGAGATTCCTCTTGTCTACGGTG
>JAILGV010000177.1 GCA_024696355.1 Solobacterium sp. | reverse complement strand
GGCGGACTTTGTGGATGAGATAAACGGAAATCTGTGAAAAGGACTCGGAAAATGAAAGTTGTAATCATCGGCAGCTTCCCTGATATGACAAAGGAAAATATCAGAAACAGTTTTCCGGGCGAGTGGCAGATCTGCATCGGTTCACCGGCTGAGATGGAGAATGAAATAAAAGACGCAGATGTTCTGATCCCTGAACATGTCAAAGTCGATGCTGCACTTCTGAAAAAAGCTCCCGGATTAAAACTGGTGCAGACAGGCGCCGGATACGACAATGTTGGTCTGGAAGCCTGTACACGATTCGGGGTTCAGGTTTGTAATGCTTCCGGGATAAATGCCAATGCAGTTGCCGAACATGTGATGGCGCTGATCCTGTGCTGGTACAAGAACATCGCGAAGCTGGACAGATTTATGAAGGCACATGGAGACGATAGTTGTCTGGATTATACCGGCGCAGAGGTTTCCGAAAAAACGATTGGCATTATCGGCCTGGGACATGTCGGAAAACAGGTCGCTGAATACTGCAAAGCTTTCCATATGAGAGTGCTTGGGTACAGCTATAAACCGGTTAAGATCAATGGTGTGGAACAGAGAGATCTGGAAAGTCTCATTCGTGAGAGTGACATTATCAGCCTTCATATTCCGCTGAAAGACAGCACAAGGCATATGATAAACGCTGATGTCTTTTCTATGATGAAGCCGGATGCCTTGCTGATCAACACGTCAAGAGGGGCGATCATAGACGAGCCGCAGCTTGTACGGGCCCTGGAATACGGTGAGATCGGCGGTGCCTGCCTGGATGTCTTTGAGGAAGAGCCGCTGCGCATGGATCATCCGCTTCGCAAGATGGACAATGTGATTCTGACACCGCATACGGCGGGACTCCCAGACGGAGCAAAATTTCATAAGAAGCGTTATCAATTTTTTGTCAGCAACATTGAAAGAATGATGAGGAATGAGACTCCGGAATGCTGCCTGAATCAGATCCCGGCTGAAGAATAACGTTGCTGGAGAAAAAGAGAGAGGGAGGAGAAGCATGACTATGGATGCGCCGGGAAAAGCATACGATGTTTCCATCACGCCCTGCGATGACTACGACGAAGAGTACGTGGAAAAAGCGCTGCGCGCCGTTCTGGAGCCGATCCACGGGCTGGACTTTGTGCAGCCGGGCATGACGGTCGGCGTCAAGGTCAATCTGGTTACGGCCATGAAACCGGAAACGGCAGCCACTGTTCATCCCTCCGTTGTCTGTGCGCTGGTGCGTCTGCTGCGGGAAAAAGGAGCGGAAGTCGTGCTCGGCGACAGTCCCGGCGGCATCTTTTCCGCATCGTATCTGAATGTTGTCTATGATGTCTGCGGCATGCGCAAGGCAGAGGCATACGGTGCCAGGCTCAACAATGATTTTTCTCAAACAGAAGTCAGCTTTCCGGAAGGCGTGCAGGCCCGGCAGTTCCCGTACACCGCGTGGCTCGGAAAAGTCGATGCCATCATCGACTTATGTAAACTAAAGACGCACGGTATGATGGGCTTGACCTGTGCGATCAAAAACTTCTTCGGGTCGATCCCCGGCACGCAGAAACCGGAGTTTCACTACCGCTTTCCGCGGGCAGAAGATTTTGCCAATGTGCTGGTGGACCTTTATGAGTATTCAGCGCCACGCCTATGCATCTGTGATGCTGTAATCGGCATGGAAGGAAACGGCCCCACACAGGGCACGCCGAGAAAGATCGGCTGCCTGCTTGCAGGCCGGAACGGGCACCGGCTCGATGCTGTGGCGGCGCGTATGATCGGCCTCGGAACGCAGGATGTTCCGACCCTGCGGGCAGCATTGCAAAGAGGACTGCTTCCGGATGATCCGGATCAGATCGCAGTCTGCGGTGATCTGTCCCGCTTCGAAATTCCGGACTTCAAGACGGTGCAGGCACAGTCGAATGTGTTCTTCCATGTTTTGGGAGAGGGAATCCCGGGAAAAATCACCGATTTTATTGCTGCCCGGGTCATCACGCCTTTTCCCAAACTGAATCCTGAAGCCTGCGTCGGCTGCGGAAAGTGCGCGCAAGTCTGCCCGGCAAAAGCGATCACGATGAAGGAAAAGAAGCCGCACATCAACAGAAACGTCTGCATCCACTGCTTCTGCTGTCAGGAATTCTGTCCGAAAGGTGCAATGCGGGTCGGCCGTCATGCGATCATGCGGCTGCTAGGGAGATAGGAGCCATCTCAATGAACATCTGGACGGAGCGTCTGGAAAAGGCACATATGCCGATCCTGGAACGATGGATCGGACGTGAAGAAGGCGCTTTGACGCCAAACGA
>JAILGV010000167.1 GCA_024696355.1 Solobacterium sp. | reverse complement strand
TCTCTCAATTCATTCCAGGGATCGAAGCTGATTCCTGCAGATATTGATGCTCCGGTGCACCGGGAACACATCCCGGGCCAAAAGATCACGCTCCGTGTGAACTGCACGTTTTGAAAAAGCCGGAATTGTTCAAAAAGCATCTCCTACAGTAATCTGACATGCCTGTTTGTCAAAAGCAGGACCGCAGTAATCGTGAACCCGGCTGCACAGATGAAAAGAAGCATTGTACAGCCAAAAGCCTGAAGTGCCGCCCCCGCCAGTACGGAGGCAATCGGGATCATTCCCTGTGACCCTACGCTCATGATGCTGCCAACCTTGCTGAGCATATTTCTTTCTACACTGCGCTGGATGGCAGTGTTGAGAGGAATGTTGATTAAGGAGAGCAGGAAACCGACCGCAAGGCATCCGGCACTGAACATCAGCAGAAAAGCGTTCAAAGAGCCGCCTGAGGCCACCAGCCGCCAGTATCCGACTGCAAGTGCGGTCATTACGCCTGAAAAGATGCAAAGCCTTTTGGCGACCTTCAGACCGCATTTTTCCTGCTGTTCTGCGGCACTCATCATCACAGCACCGATCAGGGAACTGGATCCGATGCAGACACTGAACACAGACGACCACAATTCCGGCTTAAGAACACTGTCAAACAGATAAGCCGGGGCTATCTCCAAATCTGTTCTGATGAAAAACGGAATAAAATTTCCGGTCACAGGTGTGAAGAAGAAGTTGATGAACAGCGCAGAACCAAGAATTGCCATGATGGCTTTCTGCCCTCTCAGGTAATGGATTCCCTCTTTCATATCTGAAACAGCCAGACGGAGTGTTAACGGTTCTGAAGAAGGTGTGTATGTATAACGGATCAGCATCTCCGAGATGCCCGAGGCTATAAAGCATGCGCCTACCGCCATGAAAAGTGCATTGATAGGAAGTGCTGCATACAGTATACCGGCCAGTACGACACCCAGAATCGACTCCGTTGAAGTTTTGATGGAAAAATACGCATTCGCCTGCTGCAATTGTTCCGGCTGTACGATATTCGGCAGTATTGCCCCGGCCGCGGGCTCAAAGATACCGCTGACCATATTACCCAGGATGCCGAGGATAAACAGAATCACGATATGCGCCGCCGGTTCCGGAAAGATCATCATTAGTACTGTCGCCAGTATGATCATCCCGCCCTTGATAAAATCACAGACATACATGATCTTTGCCTTGTTGACACGATCTCCGAGAACACCGCCGACCGGTGTGAGAAGCAGCAGAGCAGCTCCGCAGAAAGCAAGGTATAAGCCCTGCAGAAAAGCGTTGTTTTCACTGATCTGCAGAATATAGAAGCTGACGGCAAAGCTGTACAGAAGCGCGCCTGATTCTGAGACCAGCGCACCAAGGAAGACGAGCCGATAGTTTCTGTTCTCAAATACATTTGTTTTCTTTTCACCGCTCATCACCGGTCAGCTCCTTCCAGATCCCTGACAGTTCCTGATTTCCCAGCATATCCATGATCGTCCTGATGCTGTCCGCCGCTGTCGCTCCCAGGCCGTCATTGAGGATAACGTCATTGCGGTGCTCAGGGTATCGAAGTGTCTGGATCCCGTAATCCGGCGTGGCGTCAAACTTCCGGACGGCTGCCAGGACACAGCGCAGACACTCTGCTGCTTCTGCCGGTTTTCCTTCCAGCGTATGGACATGAGCCATCACGGCATACATACATGCCATGATTTTATCGGCAAAATCTGCTTTTTCCCCCTCTTTCAAGGGGTTCAGATACGCTATAAGTCCTGACAGCATCCGCTTCGCGCCTGCGTAATCCCTGCGGGCGGATAAAACCAGCGCATACCCGATGACAGAATCCACCAGACTGATTGTGTTCAGAAGCAGTGATTCGGCAAGAAACTTCTCCGCCTCTTCGTACTTTTTCATGTCCAGCGCCAGCATCATGCCGATCGTGTCACTGTATACGCCTCCCGCGTTATTTTTCTTTAACAGCTCTATGCTTTTTTCTCGTTCGCCGAGAAGCATCCAGACGTTCGCCATTTCACCGCTGATGGTCTGCTCGTTGATCTCGGGATCATGATTCTGCATAATCAGAAGCTTTGCCTGCTCATATAATTCCAGAGCCCTTCTGGTTTCGGCATGGTCTTTGCTGCCGACACCAAAGAAAGCGTATACCTGTGCACAGCCATGGACAACTTCAAAGGAATTCGGATACTTTTTGAGCGCCTTCTCCGCTTCGGCCAATGCCTCGGGATTCCTGACCCGGCAATATTCCCTTAATCTCTCAATGATGGCGGAAATACGATTGTCCTTGATTCTGTAGCCCAGAAGAACATCCATCGAGGTGTCAAAAAAGTCTGCAATCTCGACAAGCATACTGAGTTCAGGGGTTGTCTGGCCCGTTTCCCATTTGTATACGGAACCGACCGTAACACCCATGGCTTCAGCAAACTGCTCCTGTGTCAGCTGCCGTTCTTTCCGAAATACGCGTATATTCTCTGCAAGTGTCAGTTTCATTCCGGCATCCTCCCGAATCATCATCATCTGTGTTTATTATACCCTGACAGATACGGGAGACGAAGACACCGCCAATACCGATAATAAATCTTTTTCACATACTGTCAGTGTGGGTTTTCCGGATTTCACCTCTGAAAAACATATGAAGAACAGCAAAAAAAAAACGAACTGCTGTTTTCAACAGAACAATTCGTTTTCGTTTGCCTGCCGTGTCAGACAGATGTCTGAACAAGTTTTCTTAAAATTCCTTATTATCGTCCGCCGCCGGCAGCAATTTAATGTTTCAAATCAGGCATGAACACTACAGCTTCTTCAGAATCTTTTCCAGTCCCCTGTCCCATACAGGCTCCGCGGTTATGTCTGCACAGTCTTTCAGCTCCTGCAC
>JAILGV010000112.1 GCA_024696355.1 Solobacterium sp. | reverse complement strand
TGCATAAGGCAGGGAGATTGCATTGCCGTTATTGATCTGCAGGAACAGATATGCATCTGACGGCTCAATGCATAAACCGCAGACGACACCCGGCATCATGTTGCATGCCATCATGGCACCCTGTCCTGTGCCGCAGCCTGTCACGACAAAATCAACGGCACCGGAGTTCAGAAGCAGTGAAGCCTGAACACCGATGTTCAGATATGTCAGATAGCCCGGCTCGCCGAGTTTCAGAGGTGCTTCCTCCGTATTCATGCCCGTGTTGTAGACTGTGTGCCCCATCGGTTCCACAACTTCCTTCAGTACGCCGAGAACGATTTCGTTCTTTGCGGCCTGAGAGAACTCATTGATCATTGCAATTTTCATTTTATTTCTCCTTTATTACACTAATATTTTATTACGCTTTTTCCGATCCTGCCGCCTTAATTTAAACAGGCAGAAACTTTATCTGCCGCCCTTGAACGGCTTTTTCTTAAACAGGCCGGTGATCGGCTCGATGATCTTTTTTCCTTCGTGCTTCCATCCCTCAGCTGTTCTGGTGTCGCAGTAAGGACATTTGAATGCCCTGTCCGGAATACTTTTTCCGCATTTTTTACAAATCATGCTTTTCTCTCCATTTCTGTATGATTCCTATTTTCCGTCCAGCAGGTACTGCAGGAACTCAACAGCCAGCTCACGGTGCTCCGAGTTTGCCGTAAATGCCGCATACAGCCCGTCCGTCTTCCTGCCGTTGTAGTAATAATTGTCATTCAGAAGCGCCGAATCATCCGTTCTGACCGCAATCGGCACCCCGCCGTATTTCAGAATCCGCCCTTCTTTTTCAAACTCAGCCAGCATGTCTGCGTCCATGAATGTGCTCAGATCATCAAACCACTGCTTTTCTGCATACCTTTCGATAACATCATCACCGGAAATCATAATATCGATCAGTCCCGTGAAAACAAACGTCATGAGTCTCTGCTCATCCTCATAGCCGTACTTAAGAACATTCACCTCTGATTCATCCGCAGATATATATGAAGAATTGTCGATTACGATTTCCTGTCTTCTTGTATTGATGTGTTCCTTTGCAAAAGGGTCTGCGATCGCTGCCGAATCTTCTTTCAGTGCCGCAAAATTAACCAGCGTCACATAAAGCGCTGATTCCTTATGCATAATAAATGTCCGCACAAACGAAATGCCCACAGCCGCAAAGAAAAGCGCTATGATCAGCGGTATCGTATAGTAGCTGCTGTAATATTTCATTTTTTCTTTGAAAGACGCCTGTTTCAGCCATTCGCGTCTCTTAATTTCTTCTTTATCCATCATACCGGACAATCTCCGTCACTCCTGCCGCATCAGTGAAGGCATGTATATCTGTGCTATAATTTAGAAAATCAGTAAAATTCAGAAAGGAACGTATATGTCTGTACTGCAGAAAGCCATGGAACAGAACGACCTGCCGCTGATCAGGCAGCTTCTGACAGCTTCACCTTCGTCCATCGACGGAACCACCGAACCCGGAGGAATTCCTCTGGCGCTTTACGCTGCAGAAATCTGTTCTTTTGACATTCTCAGATATATCGTTGAATATTCCAGAGCCAGTCTCGATCTTTATGATCACCGCCACAGAAGCATACTTCATTATGCCACAGTATCAGGTGATGTTCAAAAATGCCGTTATCTGACAGAACGCTGCGGCATGGACCCTCTTGAGGCTGACATTGACCTCATGACTCCGTATGAGACTGCATACAGGAATTTCCCGGATACATTGTATCCTTATTTTCTTTCGGTTGTCAGCACTCCCATTGAAAAGATGTACCGGAATCCCATCAGGAGAGGTTTCTTCCCCGATCCGTCAATTGTCCGCGTCAACGATGATTATTATATGGTTAATTCCTCATTTATATACTTCCCCTGCATTCCGGTTTCCCATTCAAAAAATCTTGTTGACTGGAAAATCATCGGCTATGCAGTGACAAATCCCGAATGGTCGGAACTCGGCGGTCTGGAAGGCGGCAGAGGATACTGGGCACCGGATATTTCCTTCAGCGGCGGAAAGTTCTATATCACTGCCACATACCGGTACAACGATACCGGCACCGTATACCGCAGGCAGATGGTCGTTTCCTCCGACAGACCCGAAGGTCCCTACAGCAAACCTGCATTTATCGATGAGGACGGCATTGACCCTTCCATCTTCCACGAAAACGGACGTCATTATATGCTGCTGAACCGCGGCGCGAGAATCTTCGAACTGTCAGAGGACTGCACCAGGAAGATCTCCCCTGCGGAGATGCTGTACTACGGAACGCAGAAGCACGCTCCCGAAGGACCGCACCTTCTGAAAAAAGACGGCTGGTACTATCTGTTCCAGGCCGAAGGCGGCACCGGAGAAGGCCACAGGATTACATGTGCCCGAAGCAGAGAACTGAAGGGAATCTATGAACCGTGTCCTTACAATCCGATTATGCGTCAGGACGATCCTGCTGCGCCTCTGCAGAGATGCGGGCACGGAAAGCCGGTAATGACACAGGACGGATCATGGTATATGGTTTATCTGTGCGGACGGTATCTGGAGGGACAATATACGGTTCTGGGCAGGGAAACCGCTCTCGACCCGATTACCTGGACTGCAGACGGCTGGCCGGTTGTCAATCAGAGAAAAGGCCCTTCCGCCCTGCAGAAGATGCCGCTGCCTGATGCCGCTGATACGGCAGAGGAAAAACCGTGGACAGCCTGGATGACTCCCCGGGAGCCCGAAGAAAGTGCCGTCACATACTGTGAGGACGGGTCAGTCCTGCTGTACAGCAGTCCTGCACCGCTGAACACCACTGCATCCAGAAACCTGTTCCTGCACCGCCAGGAAAGCTTCTGCTTTTCAGCTGAGGCAAAGATACAGCTTCCCGTACTGAAACCCGGACAGGAAGCCGGTCTGATATGCTACTATGATGAAAACTCATTCGCATTCTGCTATGCAGGCTGCGATGAGAAAGGCTGCTTCTGCAGCCTCCGTGAACAGATCGGAAACCGGACGGTCAGTCATGAACGGCATGATCTTGACCTCTGTGCCGGACTGATTACATTTTCCGTAAAAGCCGAACAGCTGAGATATTCATTTACGGTATCTTCCGGAGACCGGCAGCTCTGTACAGAAACGGTTGAGCACGCTTTCTACCTTGCGGATGAAGGCGTAAAAGCAGGCAAGCGCTTTACCGGTGCCATGACGGGCACCGCCGCACAGTCCGCAGCCGGCCGGTTCAGTTACCGTCTCTGCAGTTTCACCATCTGCAGCACGCAGAAATAAGAGGTAGAATTATGCGTACTTCAAATCAGGTCATAGACAGAATTTACGTCAACCGGGCAGTTCGCTCCAGCGATTATAAAATGTCCGTCAACCATTCCCACAATTATTTTGAGATCTTTTATATTCTGCAGGGAAATACCCGCTTTTTCGTGGACGATAAGTTATTTGACCTGCACGCCGGCGATTACCTTCTGATCCCGCCCCTCAAGGTTCATTACAACCGCTATATTACGCAGACAAACCGCGTTAATATTTACTTCCGCAGAAAGGATCTGCTCAGGGGAAACGAGTTTGTCATACCCGGTCTGGATCAGAAATATCTTGATCATGTATCGCTGTATCACACTCCGAGCGGTCACGCAGACCTTCTGGAAAAGAGCATCGACCGCATGCTGCATGAAGATCATATTATTGATGCAAATACAGAAGCCATGATGCAGCTGCTGCTTCAGGAATTCTTTATCCTTACGGAACGGTACAGTACTTCCTATGACGGATATTCACAGCAGATGACGCTTGAAGGAGACCTGACCATCCAGGATGCCGCAAAGTATATTTCCGAAAACTATCATCTTCCGATCACCCTGAATTACCTGGCTGAACAGTCAGGCATGTCACCGAGCTATTTCTCCAAACGCTTTCATCTGATCACAGGGATGGGCATGAAGGAATATCTGACATATGTTCGTCTTACCCATGCCGAGGCGGAACTGCTTTCGACAAATCACACGATCAAGGAAATTGCAGAAAACAGCGGATTTTCCGACAGCAATTACTTCAAGGATGCATTTAAGAAGGAATACGGATACTCACCGAGAAACTACCGCAACAGCAGGAAAACAAATCTTGTGGAAGGCTATCCTGTGCTTCCTCCGGATCCTGCAGTCCAGTCCTGAAAAACAGAGGAGGCAGAAATATGTATTGTCCGAACTGCGGAAAACAGATTCCCGATTCAGCATCATTCTGTCCGGAATGCGGTGCCATGATAGAATACACCGCAAAAAAGCCGGAACAGTCTTACGGCAGAAATTCTCATTACCGTGATGACTCCCGTCCGAAAAGATCCTCAGGAACAGGCCTGCTTACGATATTGCTGCTGGCCGCCGTCCTGATTACTGCCGGATTCTTTATCTTAAGAGGATCACCTGAAATCCTGTTCCGGAAAAAAGATACTCAGCAGACACCGCTTCCCTCTGCCGTCAGCTCCTCCCCGGTCAGTTCCGGGACACAGCAGGAAACTTCAGGACAGAGCGCGGAACCGTCTGCACCTTCCGGCGGAAACAGCTCCCAGACTTCGGATTCTCCCGTCCAGCAGAATCCGCTCAGCAATTCCTCCGGCACAGGAGCCGGAACATATCAGGAAGATCTCATGCCGCAGTCTGTTGATAATCTGACTGCCGTCATCTTCGATGATTTTATTTATCCGGAACGCATGCTTGAACAGGGACTGCCGGAACATTATGATGAACTGTCCCTGTATGACGCTGCCGGCGCATGGAAATATGAGCTGCTGTTTGAAGAATCGGGATATAAGGAAATCGGCAGATGCATGATCGATTTCGGTCAGTCTGCCGTCCTGTTTGATCTGTATCCTGAAATCAGTGCCTATGACAATGAGATGTATCCGGTGACCAGAGAAGAAATCGGATATCAGACCTATGCCGGTGAAATTTCAGAAGATGCGTTTGTCCTGCAGGTTCCCGACCGCAGCTCCACGGCTGTGCTCGGACCGTTTATCAGAATCGAAGGAACGGAATTTGCCTTCGGTTCCGTGGTGGCCGGCGAAAGCGGCAATATTCTTACACTGCTGCTGACAAGGCCGTAAACAAAAAAAGAAGGATGGGGTTCTCCCCGTCCTTCTTAATTATCCCAGCGCTTTTTCAGAATGAATGCAGATTCTTTCGGCTGGCGGGTTCTTGTGAACACGCCTTTTTTGTTGCCGTTGACCCGGAAGATGCCCTCCGATGTCTGGAAATCTGCGAAGTTCCAGGTCAGTTCGCCCTGAATGAAGTCATAGCTGTCAAATACCCGGAAATTCATTTCATAGTATTCGTTCTGGTATTCCTGTGTCCACATGACACTCGGAAGTTTGTGCTCGCTGCCGAGCGTATCCGTACCGAATTCCGTGAATACAAACGGAACATTCAGTTCTTTTGCTGCCCACCGGTTCATCTCATCTCTGAAGAGATATTCTGCTTCATCAATTTCCGGACCGCCGCTGATATACCAGCCGTAATAGCGGTTCAGACAGATAAAGTCGCATACAGGATATACCTGACAGAGTTCCGGTTTTGAGTTCTTCTCAAACGCTCCGGTAAGCGGACGGTGCTGAGGATCCATTTTGCGCGCTGCCTCAAATACAGTGCGGAAGTAGTTTCCTGCGAACTCGCTGATCGTTTCCGGTTCGTTGAATAATGAGAAGGCAAATACGGACGGATGGTTTTTGTCACGGGTAATCATCTCCTCAACCTGACGGATATGATTCTCCAGCAGCTGCGGAACCGTCGGTGCTTCAAAGAATGAAGTATAATGCCCTGTTCCCGCTGCGACAAAGTTGTGTGTAGAGCGCATCATTCCGACTGCTGCGATTTCATCAATGATCAGGAAGCCTTCTTCATCCGCAAACTGATACCATTCCTCTGCATAGGGATAATGGCTTGTACGGAAACAGTTGGCGCCTGTCCATTTCATACATTCAAAGTCACGTTTGATTACAGGCAGCGACACGCCTCTTCCGATAACCTCAAAGTCTTCATGTTTGCCGAAGCCCTTGAGATATACAGGCTTGCCGTTGACAAGAATCTTTGTACCTTCCACCGCAACAGTACGGATACCGATTCTTGCATGATATTCATCCGCAAGTTCACCGTCCTCCCACAGTGTGATGTGAAGGGTGTAGAGATACGCATTCCGTACATTCCAGAGATGTGCATCACGGACACTCAGGACTCCTGAAGCCCCTTCTGCCGAAGCTGCCTCATTGCCGTCTTCATCGGACAGTGTGACTCTGACGGTTCCGGTTCCCTCATGCTTTACGGAATAATGCACTTCCGCATCATTTCCGCTGACCGCATAATCCGTATCAAAATCCAGGATACGGCTCTGGGGAACGATTACCAGCCAGACACTGCGCTGAATGCCGGCATAGTTGAAGAAATCAAAGTAAGGTTTGGCAAGCTTGCGCCCGTCCTGCATAACTTTGACCGCACCGCAGGGAAGCGATGTCTCGGAAAGTTCGTTGTTCGCAAGAACCGCGACATGATTCATCTTTCCGCCTGTGACAAATTCAGTGACATCTGCGGATACGGGAAGGAACCCGCCTTCATGTGCCGCTGCTTCTTTTCCGTTTACATAAACGACCGCCCGGTGGGTAATACTTCCGAAGCGCAGAATGACTCTCTGATTCTCGGTAAACTCCGGAACATAGAAGTCATGTTCATACCAGAAATCACCGCAGTAATCTCTGGACCGGTGATCTGTAAACAGATCTGCAAAGCTGGACGGAACCGGCATGGAAACCGGGTTGGGAAGATGATTTTCCCACCCGTTTTCCTTTCCCGCTGAAGATGAATCAAACTGGAACTTCCACATGCCATCAAGCAGGAATGAAGATCTTTTCTGATTGTTTTCCGGATAAAGCTCTGTAAATTTCAGCATGCGGTTTTCTCCTTTTTAATTAAGCATCCATCATTTCGTCTTTGAACATGAGGAATCCGGCTGCGAAGCCTGCAATCATGGAAATTACGATTGCAACAATACCCCAGGGACCATACACTGCTGCGATTGCAGGAAGTGTGAGTCCGTTTACAGTAATCATAACATCACGTGTGACATGCATGATACCGCAGATTGCGCCGCCGATACCGTTGGCAAGGCAGACTGCTGCAAATACCTTCTTGCACTTCATGAGAATACCGTAGATAGCCGGTTCTGTAACGCCGCCGACGAATGCGGAGACAGCTGCTGTACCTGCCATTTCCTTGGTTTCTGTACGCTTGGACTTCAGAGAGATTGCGAATACTGCTGCAGCGATACCGAAGTTTGTACCGACTGTGAGCGGAAGAATATAGTCATAACCGAGAACTGCATGGTTGTTCATGACAATGGGAACCATTCCCCAGTGAACACCGAAGATGATCATGATCGGCCACAGAGCTGCCATTGCGAAGCCGCCGAGTGCAGGTACTGCGTCAAGTGCTGACTTGATGATGTTTGCGAGTACACGTCCTACTACATCAGTTACCGGACCGACAACCAGGATGATGATCGGGAACAGAACTGCCATGACAATGAGCGGTGTGAAGATTGAACGGATTGTCTTGGGAAGTGAACGGTTCAGAAGCTGCTCAACCTTTGCCTGGAAGAATGCTGCTACGATAATCGGAAGAACTGTGCTGGAGTAGCTGATCATCGTTACAGGAATTCCGAGGAATGTTACAGGTGTTTCAGCGTTGCTCAGAGCTGCGAAGTTCGGATAGAGCATTGCGGAGGCAAGTGCCATCGTGAGGAACGGGTTGCCGCCGAATTTCTTACCGGCGCAGTATGCCAGGAACATCGGCAGGAAGTAGAAGACACCGTCTGCCGCTGCATAGAGAATTGTATAAGTGGAGCTTGCCTTGTCGAGCAGGCTGAATGTTGTAAGCAGAACGAGGACACCCTTCAGAAGTCCGGCACCCATGAAGGCGCCCATGAACGGCATGAAGATGCCTGATACTGTATCTGCGAGAGCACCTGCGAAATCAAACTTCTTCTTTTCGCCTGTGTCTGCCTTTGTTTCTGCGGCGTCTGCTTCGACTTCTCCGCCGGCCTGTATTTTATAGTTTGCAAGAACAGCGTCGTATGCTTCGGTAACATCCTGTCCGATAACGACCTGCTGCTGACCGCCTGCCTTCAGTACCTTCAGGACACCCGGAACAGCGGCAAGTCCTTTTTCGTCAACTTTTGATTCATCCTTAACACGGAAACGAAGACGTGTAACGCAGTGTGTGAGAGACTGAACATTCTCTTCACCACCGATGTGTTCGATAACACCTTTAGCAAGTGCATTGTAATCCTTTGCCATATTTTTTCTCCTTTTTTAATGTGTCACTGTGCTGCGGCGGGCCCATCCGCGGCCGGGGCTGTTTCTTCCCTTAACACACTGTTAATATAACAATGACAGGTGTATGTCATATAGAATATTTTTGATCTGTTCAGTATTATATTGACCTGTTTTAACAGCTTATTCTATTATTAAATCAATCATGAAAGGATAAGTACAATGACACCTGAAGAAGCCTGTTCATTTCTCAGTGATCTTATTAATACTTCCGTTGTAATTCTGAACTCCCCGGAGGCGATTGAACGCTTCTGTGCATCCAATTCTTTTCATACCGCACAGAAGAGCTTCACGGCACACGGAATCCATAATCTTATTAATCATCTTAACGGCAGGAATATTGTTATATACCGTGATGTGCTGATGATGCATATGGCTCTTGTTTCCGTCAGGGATATGCCTGTTATTATCGGTCCCTACTGTACCGAAGAATTAAGAGATGCCTCGGTTGAACTGCTGAAGCGGCGCTTCTCAATCCGGAATCTTTCCTCCAAAGATTTCCTCTCCTACCGCAGCCGCTACAAACACTGTTCAAACGAAGACATCATCCGCAACTGTCATGTGCTTCTGAAATACACCGGAGGCCTCAAAGCGGAAACGGTTGACAGATTTCAGGATGAACTTCCCCGCCGTCCGGAGGAGTGGCAGTATACCCGCCAGAATTACGAAATCCTGGTTACGGAACGCTACAAGGCAGAGACAGAAATGATGGAATGCATCTCTGTCGGAGACGCTGCACAGGCAATCAGAAAGTACCGCTATCTGCATGACAATGTCAGATTCATGATGTCGATCGGATCCGCTGTAAATGCCGGACCGGCCAGCGCTGCCGTGGTACGTACAACAATCCGCGTCCCTATGATGAACGCCGGACTTCCGCCGGTACTGATTGACCAGATTACCGGAGAAAGCTCCCACAACATCAACAAATGCAGGAACCGTGAGGAAATCGCAAATGAAAACGAGCGGCTGATCCGTGTTGCCTGTGAAGCCATAAGAAGATTCCGCAC
>JAILGV010000103.1 GCA_024696355.1 Solobacterium sp. | reverse complement strand
TCCATCGGTATGGAATTAATGGACTACACAATCTACTCAACCGGCAAAGACCGTTCCGCACTGACAGGTGTTCTGGGCAAGTTCCTGGAAAAGGCACAGTCTGCAGTCTCGAGCGCGCTTGTCGGAAGCATACTGATTGCCATCGGCTACAGGGTTGACTCCGTTACCGGCAACTATATCGGCGATCTGAGCAAAATGCCTACAATGCTGACATGGATGATCGTTATCATCGGTGTTCTTCCGGCAGTCATGGCAGTTATCGGTATTCTGATTCTGAACAAGTATCCGATCAATCATGAACTGCGTCTGAAGATTCAGGACTACATCAAGAATCATGATGCCAAAGATCTTCAGGAAAACTAATCATTGAATCAGTCAGCAAACTCTACGGTCATTACATGCATCGTAGAGTTTGTCTTAAATGAGCAAAGGAGGTCGAAATGAAAAGAGTTATAAGCGGTCAGTACGATGACAGGGAAAGCAGGCTGGAAAAAGAAAACCGGGAAGTTGCCTACAGGGCGGCCCTGGAATCATTTGTCCTGCTGAAAAACAACGGCTGTCTTCCTCTGAAGGAAAAAGAAGTGGCGCTGTTTGGTGTCGGCGCGGGCCATACAATCAAGGGAGGAACCGGTTCGGGAGAAACCAATAACCGTCATTCCGTGACGATTTATGAAGGACTGAAGAATGCCGGGATCAGGATTTCCTCAGAGAAATGGATTGAAGAATACGATGCCTTCGAAAAAGAAACGCATGCTGAATGGATTAAGGAACATACGGGCATGCCGAGTGAGGCAACTCTCAGCAAAAGCTATGTTCCGCCGCTGGGCCGTGCGCTCTGTGCGGATGATATTTCCGGAAGCGACCGGAAAACAGCCGTCTATGTTATTTCAAGACAGTCGGGAGAAGCAGCGGACAAGAAGATTGACAAGGGTGACTACAACCTTCTGCCTACAGAGATCAATGACATCAATTTCCTGTATAAAGAGTTTGAAAATCTTGTGCTGGTGATCAATTCCGGAACATCGTTCGACCTTACGCCTGTGGATCATATGGATGCCGCGGTCGTATTCTTCGGACAGGCGGGACAGGAAGGCGGCAGGGCTTTCGCCGATGTCCTGACAGGGAAGGAATATTTCTCGGGAAAACTTACAACAACCTGGGCCAGGCAGTATTCCGACATTCCGTTCGGAAGTGAATTCTCCTATCTGAACAACGATCTGGCGAACGAATACTACAAAGAGGGAATCTATGTCGGATACCGTTACTTCGATACGTTTGGGGTTGAACCGCGGTTCCGCTTCGGCTACGGACTGTCCTATACGGAGTTTGAAATTGAAACACTGAAGAAGACACTTGAAGGAAGAACGGTGAACCTTGACGTGAGGGTTAAAAATACCGGCGGCTTCAGGGGCAGGGAGATTGTTCAGGTTTATGCGGGACTGCCGCAGGGAAAACTGGACAGGGAATACCAGAGGCTTACTGCGTTTGCCAAGACAAAGGAACTGGGACCGTCCGAAGAGGAAACTCTGCATCTGAGCTTCGATGTATCACGGCTTGCGTCCTATGATGAGAATGCTTCCTCATGGATCCTTGAAAACGGCATGTATGTGATCAAGGTCGGAAATTCCTCGGGTTCCAATGAACCGGTGCTTGCCGTGGAAAACGGCAGTGATATTGTTCTTTCCAGACATGAAGCCATCTGCCCGGCGGACAGCGCGTATGAAGAACTGAAAAATAATAATACGTTTGAATACTGTCTGGAAAATGTTGAAAGAGTTCAGCTTGATGCATCATGCATTCAGACGGAGGAATACCGTTACGGAAAGCCTGAAAAATACTCGGATGAAAAAGTTGATCCGATCCTGAACCGTCTGAATGAAGAGGATCTGATAAAGGTGTGCACCGGAATCGGTTCCATGGGAATGATGGATGCCAATGCCTTCTGCACTCCGGGTGTTGCCGGAAAGACGACATATGCACTCATGGACAAGGGCCTGATTTCTGTCACACTGGCTGACGGGCCGACAGGTCTGCGTCTGGTAAGAAGAAGCGCTGTCTCCCTGAAGGGAAAGATCCGCATGTTCAAGGGCGACTATCTTCTGTCCTTTATGGAAACAATGCCCGACTGGGCGCTGTTCTTCATGAAGCCGAGAAAGAACGACATCGTATTCTATCAGTTTGCGACAGCGTTCCCGGTCGGGACAAATCTGGCACAGACCTGGAACGAGGATATCGTGAAGGAAGTCGGATATGCCGTAAGCAGGGAAATGAACCGTTACAACGTAACATACTGGCTGGCGCCGGGCATGAACATTCAGAGAAATCCGCTCTGCGGCAGAAACTTCGAATACTATTCCGAAGATCCCCTGCTGTCCGGAAAGATTTCCGCAGCGATGACAAGAGGTGTTCAGTCCATTGAAGGAAACTATACGACAATCAAGCATTTTGCCTGCAATAATGCCGAGGACAACCGCCAGTTCTCAAATTCCCATGTTTCCGAAAGAGCACTGAGAGAAATCTACCTGAAGGGCTTTGAAATCAATATCAGGGAAGCCGGATCAAAATCTGTAATGACTTCCTACAACATGATCAACGGGACTTACACGCCGGACAGCTATGATCTGTGCACGAAGATCCTCAGGAATGAGTGGGGCTTTGACGGCGTTGTCATGACTGACTGGTCGGCAACAAGAAGAGGACAGGGCGATTCGGCTGCCGCGATTTCCGTCGGAAATGACCTGATTATGCCGGGTGACAAGAATGAAATTGAAGATATCCGTGCAGGAATTAAGGCGGGAAAACTGACAGAAGAAGATCTCAGACGTGCTGCCGCGAATATTATCCGCAGTATCGTTCATTCCAACGCCGCAAAGAAGTATACAGTCGATGACTTTATTGAGAGGAAAGAAAAATGAAAAAGGTACTGTTCAATGAGAACTGGAAGCTGAACGGAGAAACAGTAACACTGCCCAGAGATGAAATGTTTCTGACCGCCAGAACCGCCGATTCAAAAGCGGGTGATGCACAGGGCTTCTTCCAGGGCGGAAGCTACGTTTACGAGAAGGAAATGGGTGTCGATGCATCCTTTGCCTGTCTGAAGTTTGACGGTGTTTACAAGAATGCAAAGGTATATCTCAACGGTGAGAAAAAGATTGATGTCCCATACGGATATTCCCCGTTTACGGCAGAACTGGGCGCAGTAAAGCGCAGTGATATCGTACGCGTTGAATGTGACAATGCCGATCAGCCGGATTCCAGATGGTATTCCGGTGCCGGCATTTACCGTAATGTTTATCTTTATACGGCAGACGGGGAGCATATTCTTCCCAACGGTGTCAGGATCGATACACTGGATTATTCCGTAGGCCTGATCCGTGTCAGAGTGAATGTCACTGCGGGTGAGGCAGAAATCGCAGTTCTTGACGGTGACCGGATCTGTGCTGAAGGAAAAGGCAATGATATTGAGCTCACCGTGAAGGACGCAAAAACCTGGGATGCCGAAGAGCCGAATCTCTATACCTGCAGAGTCCGTCTGGGAGACGATGAAGAGACTGTCCGTTTCGGCATCCGTCAGATTGAAAAGAGAAGCGACGGTCTGTTTGTCAACGGAAAGAACGTTCTCTTAAAAGGCGGATGTGTTCATCACGACAGCGGTCTGCTCGGTGCTGCAACATTTAAAAAGAGTGAATACCGGCGCATGCGCATTCTGAAGGAAGGCGGATACAATGCCATCCGCAGTGCGCATAACCCGGCATCCGAGGAAATGCTGAATGCCTGTGATGAGCTGGGACTCTATGTCATGGATGAGACGTGGGATATGTGGTACAACCACAAGAGCAAATATGACTACGCTTCCGTCTGGAGCAGTCATTACAGAGATGACATCAGAAGACTTGTTGAGCGTGATTACAACCATCCGTCCGTCATACTGTACTCCATCGGCAACGAAATCAGCGAGCCGGCAGCAAAGAAAGGAATTGATGCCGCAAAAGAGATGGTCGATCTCTTCCATGAACTGGATCCGAACAGGCTCGTGACCGGCGGCTTCAATCTGATGATTATCACCAATGCCTACAAAGGCAAGGCAGTCTACAATGCCGAAGAAGGCGGAAGAAATACCGATACTGAAAAGACAAGCGGCATGAACTCAACACTGTTCAACCTGCTGACATCACTTGTCGGTTCCGGCATGAACAAGGCGGCGAATTCAAAGAAATCCGATGAACTGTGTTCACCTTCACTGGATTTCCTGGATGTTGCAGGATATAACTATGCTTCGGGAAGATATCCGCTGGATGCAAAACTGCATCCGAACCGCATTATCGTCGGTTCCGAGACAATGTGCTACGATATTGCGAAAAACTGGGCTGTTGTCGAAAAACTGCCGACACTTGCCGGAGATTTCATGTGGACTGCATGGGACTATCTCGGTGAAAACGGCATCGGCGCATGGTCATTTGAAAAAGACGGCAAAGGCTTCAGCAAGCCTTACCCGTGGTGGCTCGCGGATACGGGAGCTTACGATATTCTTGGAGATCCCAATGCGGAAGCTGACTGGGCAAAAGCAACATGGCATGCGTCGGACAAACCGCTGATCGACGTTCAGCCGTTCAATCATCCCAACAAGGCTGCCAGGGCAGTATGGCGCGGCACGAACGGCCTCCCTTCCTACAGCTGGAGAGGCTGCACCGGAAAGAAAGCGGTTGTCGAAGTGTTCTTTGACTGCGCGCGGATCGATCTGTACCTCAACGGCAGAAAGATCAAATCCGCAAAGGTCAAAGAGAACCGTGCAAAGTTCAGGATCACCTATATTCCCGGCACAATCGAAGCGGTTGCATACGATCAGGCAGGCATGGAATTGGCCAGAAACAGTCTGGTATCCGCCCGCGATGACCTGAGACCGGTGCTTCATCCGGAAGACACCTGTGTCAGGGAGAATGAAATCGTTTATATTCCCGTCAGGATCGAAGATGAAGACGGCATTCTTGAATGCAGTGCTGACCGCAGACTGAAGATTGAAGTCGAAAACGGTGAACTGCTTGCATTCGGAAGCGCAAACCCGAGACTGACGGAAGATATCCGTTCCGGAGAGTATACAACATACTACGGCAGGGCACTCGCTGTTGTCAGGGCCGGAAAAGCCGGGACAATGAAAGTGTCCGTCGAAGATCAGAGTGCCGAGATAAAAGTCGAAGCATAACAGCAGTCACGTTCGGAAGAAAAACAGGATGTGCCGGAGAACAGTTCAATCCGGGACATCCTTTTTCGTTAATTATTCTGCTTTTTGTTAAAGCCGGCGGCTTCCTGCAGGAAACTAAAGCAGGAGCATCAGCGCCATGATGCATTTGAACAGTGCAAAGAACACATGGATCATGAAAATCGAGAACAGGATCAGGCCGACGGTATAGGCAAAACCGCCTCCGCAAACCTGCCGGATTTTTCCCAGTAGTGCATTTCCGTAGGCATCCTTCAGAAACATATAGTTCTTGTGGAAGACCGTATCAATCACATAAATGATTCCGATCAGTATGAGAATCCTGCCGATTGAACCCCAGAGATCAGCATAAATCAGCGGAATCTCAAGACAGCAGAAGCGGGCGGCAACATAGGCAATGATCAGTCCGTGATACAGGAACTGATGGATGGTAAAAAAATTGCAGACCGGCAGGGGTGTGGTCGTCGGAAAGATGATCGCCATAAGGGCGCCCGGAAGAAACAGCGTCAGCAGCATCACAGTAAAGAACGGCTCATCGATCAGGATGGAGTCGCATACGATGAAATATGCACCGAAACTGCAGATTTCCAGTGGAAGATAATCTGTGAATACGACATCGGATCTGGCAATGACAATCATTTTGATTACATCAATCAGTATCAGTGCAGCTGCGATGCAGCGCAGGATAATGATTCTGCCGGAAGGACCGGAAACACTGTAGGCCCGGATAACGCCTGCCGTAAAAAAACAAGTCACGGCTATCAGAATAAAATGCTTCACTGAAAACTGTCCGTAACCCAGACCTTCGGGAATATTGTCTCTGTGTGTCCAGAAGTGCTCCATGATTCAACACTATTCTACCTTATTAGCTGTCAATAAAATCACTGTATATGAAAAATTTATTTTTAGGCTGTCTGAAGAAAGGTACGGCCCCAAAATTTTCTGAATTATATAAATCTGTTAAAAAATTAACAGATTTATATATTAGAATTATGACGGAGAACAACGGAGGAACTATGATACCTGATAATTTAAAAAACTATATGTTCAATGACAGGGATTTTTTCAATGAGGACTATGTCTGCACTGACCCTGAAAAAGAACAGCTCGTGAAAGAACTTGCGAATATGATCACTGATGATATCCAGATCCACAGGG
>JAILGV010000101.1 GCA_024696355.1 Solobacterium sp. | reverse complement strand
CGCCGCAGATAACCTGTTTATCAGTCAGCCGACACTGTCCTATCAGATCAGACTCCTTGAGGAGGAGATCGGCTTCGCGCTTTTTGAACGCAGCGGCAAAGGTGCCTCCCTGACCCCTGCCGGCGCCCAGTTTGTCTCCTTCCTGACCGGCATGCGCAAAGAGCTGAAACGCGCCGTTGAGCAGGGCCAGAACTTCTCGGCAAAGTATACCGACAGCATCTCCGTCGGTCTCAGCGTCAGACAGGCGCTCTTTTTTCTTCCCGAAGCCATGCAGGTCTTTGAGAAGACATGCCCCGAAGTTCAGATTACGCCGAAATTCCGCTATGAAGGCAGCGTCGAAGCATTTCTGAAAAATGAAACCGATGTTCTCTTTGCCCTGAAGGAACAGGTCCGGCAGATTCCCGGCGTCCTTGTACATGACCTGTTTGTCAGCCGCATCTATCTGATTGCCGGACGCACCGATCCGCTTGCCGGAAAAAACCTGATCAGTGAGGAAGACCTTTACGGACGGACGGTCATGGTGGGCGGCGGATCACCGGAAGCCCTGCGCTCGGTGCAGCACCGGCTGATCTCTTCGGGAAAGATCAGTTATTTCAACAGTGCCGACCACGACACAACGCTGACGAACGTAGCCGCGGGAAAAGGCGTCTGCCTGGCACCGGGCTTTCTGAACGACCACAGCGGCCAGTTTGCCTGGATTCCCTTTGACTGCAGCGAGCACTTTGATATTGTTCTCTGCACACATAAAAACGACTCCAGGCAGAGCCTGAAGCTGTTTCTGAAGACGCTGAAGCAGCTGTACGACGAAGCCGTGGCAATTCCTCTGTAAAGCATATTAAAACCGGGAGACCGTCGTCTCCCGGCTGATCAGCGGTACCCGATGCCTGAAGCATCAGGCACTTGACCGGGTGAAAGGAAAGGCAGATTATTTCATCCACTCAAATTCAAGATCGAATTTTTCAATATCGATCAGCACTTCGCTGTCTGCGGCAAATGTGACCGAATCTGCGGAAGGATCCGTATAAACAAGCATTGTCGCAGCCTGCTCGCCTCCGTTGACAAACAGTTCGACGCTGTACCTGTCAAGCAGAATGCGCAGTTCAATCTCACCGTCGCAGCAGCTGACGGGGAATTCCCTGACATTGACAATGTCATACGGGAACCCGCATCTGCTTCTGTCAAGACGGACATGATTTGACGAAGCATCATAAATAATCGATGTGTAATACTCACCGTCATCCGCAAAATTGATTCTGAACCAGCTGTATTTCTTTCCGCTTACCGGCTTGACGCGGACCGTCATATCAAGGCACCTGCCCCTGACCTGCGGCAGGCTCATTTCTTCATGAACAAAGATATTCCTGTAAACAGTTCCGGCACTGCGGTAATTTTCAAGTTCACGCACAGGCCTCTGATACATTCTGCCGTTTTCGATCCACAGTTCACGCGGCAGCGTCATCTGCCCGAAGTAGAAGTGATCTTCAAATTCACACTGTATCGTCGTCCAGTTCTGCATCCATGCGATCATGATCCTGCGGCCGTCTTTTGCCTCAAGGGTCTGAGCGGCATAGAAATCAATGCCGTAGTCGACCGACTGTACATTCTCCCTGATGAATTTATGTGTTTCAGGGTCATAGCCGCCGATCAGGGCAATTGTTCCGTAGCCGGCATGGAATTCCAGACCTGCCGGTCTCATCTTCATCGGGCTGACAATCAGGACGTGTTTTCCGTCCAGTTCAAAGAAATCGGGGCATTCCCACATTCTTCCGTACTGACCGCGGTTTGCTTCAAGAACGGTGACATATTTCCAGTGAATGCCGTCCCTGCTTTCATAAAGGAGAATCACGCCGCTGTCTTCCGAACTGTTGTTGGAAACGGCACAGTAATACGTATCTCCCTCTTTCCAGACCTTCGGATCACGGAAATCGGTGACCATGCCGTCCGAAGGAAGGTCATCGCTTGTAATAACAGGATTCCCTTCATATTTGGTATATTCAGTGCCGTCGCCGAACGCCACGCACTGCTGCTGGATCTGCAGGTTGATGTTGGCTCCGGAGGCAACCTCCGTAACACCGGTATACATCAGCATCTGTCTTCCGTCGGGCATTTCCACAGCCGAACCGGAAAAACAGCCTTTGCCGTCAAACGGCGAATCAGGAGCCATAGCAATCGGAAGACGTTCCCAGCGTACAAAATCCTCTGTTTTCACATGTCCCCAGTGCATCGGTCCCCATTTAATAGAATAAGGATGGTACTGGAAGAACAGATGATATTCACCTTTGTACAAGGAAAAACCATTCGGGTCATTGATCCAGCCGACACCGCCCGTCAGATGATATGCGGGCCGGTCTTTATCATCAATGTATTCCAGACATGATTCTTCGTACTTTCTTGCTTTTTCTAATAATTCACTTGTCATATATGTTCCTGATTATTTCAAACAAAGCCCGGGAGGGGGTATGATACCCTCCTCCACCGGGCATTTAATTACTTCAGATTAGCTTTGTATCTGTCATAGGCTTCCTGGTAAACCTTGAGAAGTTCATTCATTCCCAGAGAATTTACGAGGTTGTCCTTGTAAGCCTGCCATTCTTCATCAGTCGGGCCGCCGTTCTTGATCCAGAGACCTTCATTCTCAGCGACATAGTTCTGGAAGTCTGTCTTGTACATATCGATTGTATCCAGTTCTTCCTGTGTGAATACGCAGTCGATCGGATATGTGGATTTGTCATCAACCTGCGGCAGCCAGTAGTTGTAGAGGTCTTCCAGACGTTCTACAGCACGGTCTTCCATATGGAAGTTCTTGGAGTAGTACTCGGAAAGGATGAGCTTCGGTCCGTGAACTTCATATGTGCTCTTGATTTCACCGGCACCCTTGCCGAACTTTGCTTTTGCCTCTTCTTCTGTAATGGAATTCCATACGCCGTTTTCATCCTGACCTGTGAAGAATACACCGATCGGGCCATACTGAAGCTGCATTACAGTTTCACCATCATACCACTGATCATAGAATTTGAGAAGGAGTTCGGGATTTCCGCATGCCTTTGTAATTGACAGCTGTCCGCTGCTTGTTCCGCCGCCTGTACGTACTGTAACGTTCTTTGTTCCGTCAGGTCCTGTCAGAACCGGCAGGAAGACATAATCCTTGTAGTGGTCGCCCATAAGCTCTTCGATATACCACCATGTGGATACACCGACTTTGCCCTGCTGGCACTTGGAGATCAGCTGTGAATCTTTCTGGGAGAACATTTCAAGATCCATCAGGCCTTCTGCATACCAGTCATGGAAATATGTAACTGCTGCACGGTAGTTGTCATCATCGGATACGAAGTTGACTTTTCCTGTCTTGTCAAGAACCAGGTCATCGCAGACATCATTGATCCAGTTTGTGAAGCCGAAGCCTGCATAGAAGATGTTCTGACCCCAGCACCACTGGTCATAACCTGTGGACATCGGGATTGTGGAACCGGCATCGTTTCCGTAATATGTGTGAGACATATCGTTGTCCTTGAACGCTTTCAGAACATCATGGAGTTCATCGAGTGTTGTCGGAATTTCAAGTCCCAGTTCATCCAGCCATGCTTTGTTGATCATTGAGAACTGAGGAACTGCGAAAATGGAGTAGTCTTCAGGTTTTCCGATACCGGCTGTACCCATCTGCTCTGCACTCGGCAGACCGTAGATCGCACCGTTGTCCATTGTGATGGCAGCGCGGATTTCAGGATGAGCATCGAGAATAGCTGTCAGATTCGGCATTACATCTGCGTTGATGTACGGTGTCAGATCAATAAATGTTCCGTCTTCTCCGTGTCTTGTCAGATCATAGTTGCTGAAGCCGACACCCTGGAATGCATCAGGAAGTTCGTTTCCGGCGATATGGATATTAACCTGCTCGCTCAGAGAGTCGCTCATTGTGTTCCAGTTGATTTTGATTCCGACATTTTCCTGAAGCTTGTTCAGTACTTCGTTGTCAGTATAGCCGGGGGACAGTGCGGACTGACCGCCGATAATTTCGAATTCTTTCTGGTTTTCGTCTTTTGCAGGTGCACTGCTGCTTCCGCCGCCGCAGGCAGCCAGTGTCAGTGCCATCAGCACTGCAGCGAAGCTCTTTAATGTTTTTTTCATTTTTCTTTCTCCGTAATTAGATAATCAGCCCTTGACTGCTCCGGCCATCATGCCCTGTTCGAAGTACTTCTGAACGAACGGGTAGAAAATCAGCATAGGAGCAGCAGCTACGATGATGGATGCGAATTTAATCATTTCTGTAATCTTGTTCAGTTCAGCATAGCCGCCGCTGATCGTACTGGACTGTGCAGCACTTGCCGAACTCTTGATCAGGATATTTCTCAGTACCAGAGGCAGAGGTGCTTTTTCAGCTCCGGTCAGATAAATCAATGCGGTGAACCAGTCGTTCCAGTATGCAACCATACTGAAGACCACCATAACTGCCATGATCGGCATTGACAGAGGAATAATAACTTCCTTGAATGTTCTCAGATGTGAGCATCCGTCAATTTCCGATGCTTCGATCAGTTCCTTGGGAATACTGTTCTGGAAGTAGTTTCTGACGATAATCATGTTTCCTACGGCAACGCCGCCCGGCAGGAACAGTGCCCAGATATTGTTGATCAGGCCTGTGCTCTTGACAACCAGGTATGTAGGAATCAGACCGCCGCCGAAGTACATCGTGATGATAAAGAAGATATTCAGAAGCCTTCTTCCCGGAAGATCTTTTCTGGAAAGCGGATACGCTGTGATATACAGCAGTGACACTGAGAAAATCGTACCGATAATGGTGTATTTAATTGAATTCAGGTAACCCGTGAAAATGTTTTTGTCAGCGAATACCGCCGAATAGCCTTTCATCGTGAAGCCGCTCGGAAACAGGAACGTCTTTCCTGCATAAACCGCATAGGGATCCGAGAACGAAGCGATCAGAACGTAATAGAGAGGATAAGCAACCAGAATCATTACCAGACCCGTAAAAAGGACCAGGATAATGTCACTCGTGCGGTCGGACAGACCTAAACTTTTGTTATTTCCCATATGACGCTCCTTATACGAAATCCACTTCGTTGAACTTCTTCGATATGTAGTTGACAGCGAACAGCAGGATCAGGTTGACAACCGTATTGAACAATCCTATGGCAGTCGAGAAACTGTACTTGGCCTGTTCGATACCTAACTGGTATACATATACGGCGATAACGTCCGACGTCGCTTTATTCAGGTCCGTCTGCAGCAGCCACGCTTTCTCGAAGCCGACGTTCATCAGTGAACCTGCGCTCATAATCAGGTTCAGCATTGCCATCGGCAGAAGCGCCGGAATATCAATATTCAGAATTCTCTGGAATACTGACGCCCCGTCCACCTTCGCAGCTTCATACAGACTTGAATCAACACTGGATAAAGTAGCCAGATAGATAATGCATCCCCATCCGGCATCCTGCCAGATTCCCGAAACAATATAGATTGTTCTGAACCACCGTGATTCCGTCAGGAAGTCTACGCTGGTGCCGGCAATGAGGTTGATCAGTCCTCCCGAAGGACTCAGGAAGATACGGATCATACCACAGACAACCATCGTGGAAATGAAGTGCGGTGCATACAGAACCGTCTGTATTGTCCGCTTGTATCTTTTGAAGCGGAGCTGATTGATACAAAGCGACAGAATGATCGGGATCGGGAATCCCCAGAGAAGTGCATACAGACTCAGCAGGAGCGTATTTTTAATCATACGTGCCGCATTGGGAGAGTTGAAGAACCTCTCAAACCAATACATGCCGACCCATTCACTTCCCCAGATTCCTCTGCCTGCCTTGTAATCTCTGAAGGCAATCTGAATGCCGTACATCGGTATGTATTTATACACAAATGTAAGCACTACGGGAATAATCAGCAGCAGATAAAGCTGCCAGTTTTCCCTGATTCTTGCTCCGAGAGATTTCTTAGGCGCCGCAGGGCCCTTTGTTGTGTTTGATTTCATAAGCAATCTCCTCAAGAAATGATCGGTAGGAATCAAAGAGTGTTGATCAAACACCCAAATGATGAAGCAAGTGCACTCCGTGTAACGTTTCATGGAAACCCCAAAGAATAACCCGCACGTCTGCGGCAGTGCTTCCGTGAAACGTTACATGTCAATTTCATTTTATTTACAGCCATGATACTTGTCAATAATTATTTATTTTAAAAAGAAATCGCTTTCTCCGCGTATATTACGCTGTTTTTCATGAAATTTCATGAAATTTCCCCTTGCCGTTTCATCTATATGATTATAGAATAAAGTCAGATGAATGAATCGTTTCACGAGTCCTGAAGGAGATTGATCAAATATGGCAAAAAAAACAAATCAGCCGACGATGAAGGACGTCGCAGCCGAAGCCAATGTTGCGCTGGGAACCGTTTCAAAAGTTTTCAACAGGATTCCTGTCGGTGAGTCCTACCGTATCCGGGTGGAAGCTGCCGCCGAGAAACTCGGCTACAAGGTCAACAACTATGCGCGGGGAATGCGCACAAACAAAACAAATACAATCGCAATCATCATGCCCATGATTGACCATCCGTTTTTTGCCAGACTGACCGAATGCATTATCCGTGAACTGCAGCTTCATGATTACAAATCACTGATTGCCGTAACCGATCAGGAACAGCAGACGGAAATCAACTGCATCAATATGGTCAGCCAGCATAAAGCCGACGGAATCATTGCACTGACCTACAATCCGAACTTCGAGGAAATCGGGGATATCCCTTTTGTCTGCATTGACCGCTCATTCGGAGGAACGGTGCCCTGCGTATCTTCCGACAATTTTTCGGGAGGACAGACTGCGGCCGGAAAGCTGGCTGAACTCGGATGCAGGAAGCTGATGTTTATGCGGACCGGAAGCGCCGTTCCCTCCGAAACAGACAAACGCGGTGCAGGATTTGAATCATACTGTATATCGCATCAGATACCTTACAAAATACTCAACTATATCGAACCTCATCCGGAAGATTACTTTGCGGATGTCATAAAGATGATTGATGAGGGACAGTTTGATTTTGACGGAATCTTCTGCAGCACCGACCGGGTTGCGGTGCAGTTCAAAAATGTGCTTGAGAAAAAAGGATTCCGTGTTCCGGATGACGTCCAGATCATCGGTTTTGACGGCATCCGTGATTTCTTCAGCGACGGCTATGTATGCTCGACAATCGTACAGCCGATTGACCAGATGGCGAAAACTGCAGTCCGCACCCTGCTGAACCTCGACAAAAACGACAACCAGCCCAGTCTTGTATGTCTGCCTGTCAGATATGAACCGGGAGGGACAACGAAAGATTCTGATTATGGCAAGTGAGTATCTGAAATGGAAATACCGCGACGTAAAGCACCGCGAAAAACGGGAACTGACAAAAGAGGAAAAGCGCCGCAACTGGTGGGCTTACAACAAGTATATTGTGGCCGGCGCAGTCATCGCCGTTATCCTGGGGGCAGACCTGATCCGCACCATGGCCGGCTTTAAAACCGAACCGGCAGATATTCAGATAGCCTGCGCAACGGAAAAGCAGCTCCCCGAACACGCAGCCGAAGCACTCAGCGAAGCATTCTCCGCTTATGCCTCGGATTACGACGGAAACGGGAAGGTCAATGTACAGATCAACCTCTATTCAATGTCTGATGACTCGTCCACACAGGAACAGATGTACTATGCCTATGCTTCGCAGGTCACGCTGGTTTCCGACCTGGAGACATGCGGCAGCTACATCTTCCTGCTGGATGATCCGGAAACATTCCAGAGGATGTATGAAGTCCTGAGTCATACCGACGGGACCCTGCCCGAAAACGGGAGCGACTGGAAACAGTCTGTCTATGCCTGGAAGGATATTCCCGCACTTTCATCCATGGATTTCAGTGCCTGGGGGCTTTCGCAGAAGGATTTCGAAAATCTTTATATTGCAAGACGCGGCTTCTGGACTGAAAAAACAACTGCAAATCCCGAACAGTGCGGACTGTTCTGGGATACTGTTACTGCGCACTGACACGCAGGGAGGATATGAACTATGGGTATGTTTTTCCCCGATGACGATACATATAACAACGGGCTGCGCCAGACCGGCTTCAACCGCTACAAGCAGCTTCTTTCGGAGCGCTCGGGCGGATGGCTGAAGATGAACCTCATCACATGCATCGGTGCCGCGCCGCTGGTCTTCCTGATTTCGGTAAGCGTGGCTGCCACCAGTGTTCTGCTTCTGATCCCCCTGTCCTTTACCGGCGGAATGATCTTCGGACCTTTCATGAGCTGCCTGTTTGACTCGATTCTCAGAGGACTGCGCGATGATCCCGACAGCTGGTGGGAAGAATACAAACGCGGCTGGCGTCAGAACTGGAGGACCTCCCTGATTCCGGGCGGCTTCTTCGGACTGCTGGCGGGCTTCTATACATTCATGGGCTTTATGATGTACTGGCGGACCGCACCGCTGAGCCGTTCCGTTATTGTCATGTATTTTCTTTCGGCATTTGTTGTCCTGAGCGTGCATACGGTATTATGGTCCCTGCTCGTACTGTTTGATCAGACGCCGAAAAACAGGATCATCAATATTGTTTCATATATCGGCGGCCATCTCTGGAAGGTTGTCAGATCCACCCTGTTTCAGCTGATCTTCATTGTCCTTGCTGTTCTGTTCGCACCGTGGTCCCTGTTTCTGATTCCCTTTCTGGGATGGTACGTACGCTTTGTGACACTGTTTATCATCTATGATTCCTTTGATGAGTTCTTCAGCATAGAAGAGCAGATCAATGCCGGAAACCGGAATGCAGAATAAAACGGAGTACATACTCCGTTTTTACTGTCTGCAGATCAGGATGACGCTCATATCATCACCCGTATAATCCATAAAGGTATGATGCATCGTTTTTCTGAGTCTGGCTTCGGCTTCCGCCGCATCTTCCTGAAGCCACTCCCGCATAATTCCCACTGCCGGTGCAGCTCTTCCCGTGACTTTGTCATAGAGAACGGAAGACAGTCCGTCACTGCTCAGAAGCAGCAGGTCCTTCCATTCCGGATCCCTTGTGATCCGGATATGCTGAAGTGCCGACTCCGAGGACAGAAAGAATGTCTGCCACTCGTCTGCGCCGTTCTCCGGCAGACTGATGACATGTTCCGCATCGCCGGCGATTCCGTCGCCGATATGGACAAGCATGGACCTGTCTTTTTCAGCCGCAAACAGAATCAGCGTGCATTCCGCCCGCAGGGACGGATCTTTTTCTTTTACCGCTTCATCCGCAACATAGGCAATCAGTTTCCGGATGCTTTCATCATCTGATTCATACCACTGTCCGAAGCATTCCGATACAGCCCGGCAGAGATGCGCTGATACCGAGCGGCTGATCACTTCGGACCGGCTGACACTTCCCGCCCCGTCACACAGTACGGC
This sequence comes from Solobacterium sp., assembly GCA_024696355.1. GTDB lineage: Bacteria > Bacillota_I > Bacilli_A > Erysipelotrichales > Erysipelotrichaceae > Bulleidia. Next base: position 16,916 of record JAILGV010000101.1, on the reverse strand, counting down.
ACAGATGCCTTCCTCATATATGAAGACGGAGACGCTGTCCTGGCACGGTGTTCTGCTGAGCAGATGATATGCCCCTGCCTGTGCGGCAGAGGCAGCGCTGAACTTTGTCATACCCTGATCTCGGCTCCGTAATCATCGGCATCGGGCGTTGACATGCTGAGGCTGGCGGCGCTTTTGGAAAGCATGGAGAAGAAGCTGGTAATTTCCATGGAATCCATCTCCTCGATTTTTCCGTTCGGCGCCAGTTTTTTCAGATCGGCAGTATCACTGTCCCTGCCGATTGCCACGCACTTTCCCTTCAGCCTGTGCTCTGCATAAAGCTTCTGCAGTCTGGCCGCGGTTTCCGTAATATCCTCATCTGATTTCCCGTCGCTCAGGATGATCAGCCAGGGATGAAATGTGCTTGTGCCGGAACTGCTCCAGTACTCCCTCCTCTGCGCAATTTTATCCAGAGCAAACTCAACAGCCGACTTCAGCGGTGTCTTCCCGTTGGGCCGGATGCCTTTGAATTCAATATTCTGTACATTGGTGAACTCCTGAATTACCTCCGCCTTTTCTCCGCCGTAGCTGATCAGGCAGACATCCAGGGCATCCCTTGCATAGATATCTTTTTTGCCGGATTCGATAAACGCACTGATTCCGTCATTGACCACCTTGATCTTGCTTTCCCTGGTGTTCTCATCACTGAACGGATCAATCATCGAGTAGGAGGCATCAATCAGAATGCATACGATCAGCTGCGGTCCGTTTCCCCTGTAAATATCATTGGCCGTAATATCTCTTAATTTCATGATCCCTCCTTACCAGTTTTTCCGGCATTCAGAACATACCGGTTCCCTGAAATTACTGTGCAGATCATCCAGAACATATTTCCTGATCTGATAAGTTCTGCCGCATTCACTGCATCTTACCTCAACCTTCTGACTGCATTCATCACAGATATAGTCGCCGCCTTTAGATTCCGCAAACTTTACGGCATCAACAGAGCTGTACCTCCGGCATTTGCTGCAGCGGATGCTGTAATTCTTCTCCGCGCATTCCGGACAGATTGTATGTATGCTTTTCACCCCGCGGCCTTTCAGCCATGCCCTGCGGTAATTCTCCCTGTATTTTCTTCCGCAGATCTCACAGTGGAAGATACTCGGAATATTGGCGTCCATTTCAGGACTGACCGGCGTATACTCCAGCCGCTTCAGCTCACTGGTGCATTCAGGGCACAGCATCGGCATATTGTCCCTCTGATACTGTGCATACCTGCCTACCGGCATATTGGTGCTGCGTCCGCATTCCTCACATATGAAATCCGTATTATATTCATGCTTTTCATTTTCATAATACCGGTTCGGGATCAGCTCCTTTGTCATAGTCCCTTTCCGCATGCTGAAAATCCAGTCTTTCAGGCTGTCAGTCCACATATCCAGGGAAACACTCCCCTTCCCGGTGAATACTCTGCCGAAATGATTCCTTACATCCCTGGGCATATTGTTCCATATCATCCCGTAGGGACCGTCCGGCACATCATCACCCCTGATGTCTTCGAATCTGTAGGCAAATTCCCGGCTGCGGATTGCGCTGCTGATATCATCCATGCCCTTCTTTTCAAACGGGGAGCCGTTCAGCATCAGAATTCTGAACATCAGCGACGCTGCCGCATACAGCTCGTCATCCTCCGTTCTCAGGAAGGAACCGTAGGAAGGATGATCACCCTCGCGGATATATATTTCGGGACTGGTATAGATCTGCATGCCCACCGGACACGGATATCCGCCCAGCTGCATGCTGTCGCAGTCGACAATCGTGATCCACGGCCTGTCCGGCTGTGTGATATCCACCATGATGTTGTTGGGATTGACATCACCCATCAGAATATTCGCTTCATGCATCTGCTTCAGCACTCTGCAGAAATTCAGGCACAGCCTGACCAGAGACAGTCTGTCCCAGCCGGGAAGCAGCTTTTCCCGGACGGACTTCTTGATCAGCTGAAGAACGGATCTCTGCAGGTCCGCATAGTTTTCACTGACGGCCGGCATCACATATCCGGCAAATGTTCCGTCATTTGTATAAACACAGTCCTGCGGCCAGCACAATGCCTTGATATCCGGCTGATTTGAAGTCATCAGTTCCAGCTTCTTCTGCCTGCTCTGTGTCAGCCGGTCACGGTGATAGATCTTTACCGCCTGCCCCTGAACCGTTCTGTATACAGTGCCTTCTCCGCCGGTGCCGATTTCCTCAATCAGGACATACTGTCTTGAACCGATGCCGTATACCCGGCTGCCGGTATCGGGAACACTGCTGATTTCCAGCAGCGGACCGCTGTCCGGGATCAGCCTGCCGCTTTCAAACAGTTTCTTTGAAAATGCATGTTTTTTTACAGGTGCGGAAGTCTTTTCCTTTTTCTGTCCGCCTTCCTGTTCCGGATGTCTGACATCACCGGAATAAACGGCAAACGGCCAGATCATACTGATGCCCGCTTCGCGCACGACAAGGTCAGATCCGGCGATGCTTAAAGGCAGGACATTCGGCAGTCCCTCCCGGGAAAGACGCCTGATAAATTCACTTTCCTGAGTGATGATCACGATTCTTCTGTCACTGTTCTGCTTCGCCAGATAGATCAGATTATCCTCTCCGTCGGAGGGATGATCCTGAAGCGGTCCGTACTTCAGCATCCTGTTTCCGTGCAGCAGGGAGATCATGTTTCTGGCTTCCTCCGCACTCTGCCGTTCCTTTTCAGTCCCCTCCGATTCCAGCCGGAACATTTCCGTACGGGTGCCCCAGTCCACAAACGTACCGGGATTTCCTGCAGTTTTCGGAATAATGTGATATGCCGCAAATTCCCGGTTTCTTCTGCGCATCCATACGGAACTGTCAATAAACACAAGCGAATTCCGGAAAATCTCCGCAGTCTGTTCCTCACTCAGGAAACCGCCTTTGTATGTCAGAATCTTTGAAAGTGTCGGCAGATTTCCGCTTTCAGCTTCGCTTTCCGTCAGCCTTGCCCCGAGAAAGTCCACCATTCTGTCTTTTTCCGCCAGCTGTCTGCTGAAATCAGAAAGAAGTCCGACCTTGCCGAACAGATCCTTTACTTCCTGCAGCTCAGTTACATAAATCTTCTGATTTTCAAAATCCGTTCTGCCGGAAAGGCTGGAAACCTGCAGAATTTCCGGATTAAAGGCCGGAACTGAAGATTTCACAGAGGCAAACGTCAGTACGGGATAATGTGCCCTGGAAACCGCCTCATCCGCACTGCCGGCAAGTTCCGAGGCATTTTCCTGATACTTTTCGTACTTCAGGGCCTCCGTCACTTTCTTTACATACTTCACTGCCGACTCAAAATACTCGAGGGTATTCGTCTCATCGAGGAGCGCCTTTTCATGTCCGAGATACTGGTTCCGTGCTTCCCTTACCTTCACGCCGTCCTCAGCAAGTGTTTTGAACTTCGGCGCTTCACCGTTTCTGACGTTGGGACTTTTCTGATAATTGCCCGGCGCATCCAGCCCGCAGGACGTTCTGAACCGGTCCCTGATCCATTCCGGATTCAGAGGCATATATTCGAAAATATTAAAGACCGCCGAAATATCCGCATACTGCAGGGCTTTCAGACAGAATTCCTTCTTCTGTGCACTGTTCATGCCTGCTGTGCGCATATTGTATACCTGGCTGTATACCGATGCGTTTCCCTCATGCCTGAGCCGGGTCTTCAGACTCTTCAGATCATGCGGTCCGCTCTGATTCTGAAGCAGACTCCATACATGTTCCTGAAAAGCATGGGATGTATTGTCCACAAGACAGTCCGCCGCGATCAGCGGGTGGTTTCTGACTGTCAGCTTTCTGACAAACACTTCCATTCTGTCATCATACAGATCTTCAAAAATATCCAGCACATAGCTGCGCAGACGGATTACAAGATCATAAAAACTGGTACGGTAGTAATCCGATTCAATATCGCTTCTGTAATTTGCCATCAGATTTTCCTCCAGAGTCTGGTGATCGCACCGACCAGCTTGTCCGCACCGGCATTGATTTTATCCGGCAGGTCTTCCCTGATGTCTGCCGTATTATCCGACTGAATCACTTCCGAAATCTTTCCGCCCGTTCTCAGGGCCGAAGCCTTCGCTGTCCATTTCAGCGCCTCGACACGGTTCTTTTCCGTTCCCGTCCCGGTATTGTACATCTTTGCAAGCACAGTCATACATGCCGGATCACCGTTTTCCGCACCGTACTGCGCACAGGCAAAAGCCTTCCTGTAATCAGTAAATCCCGGTTCGTTCATATACATGTCTGCCAGCGCCGCATATGCCGGAAGCCAGCCGAGCTCACCGGCTTCCTGATATGTTGCCTCGGCAAGCGGAAGGTCGGGACTGATTCCCCCTCTTCCCGTTCTGTATATCTCAGCCAGCCGGTATCCGGCAAGACCGTCCTTTTTCGTCAGCGCCGTATGATACAGTTCAACCGCCCTGATGATATCGAACACCGTCCCCCTGCCGTACTCGAAGCATTCAGCCATTTTTTCGTATCCGGCAGCCAGTCCCGCCTCGGCAGCCATCCTGTACCACATCAGCCTCCCTGCCTGATAATCAGCCGGCTTCGGATCAATTTCCATCGTTTCCGCCAGTTCAATATAGGCATAGGCATTTCCGGCAGCGGCAGCTTTCTGATAATACTTCCGTGCCTTTACGATATTGGCATTCGTTCCCAGTCCCTTCCGGTATCTTTCCGCCGCAGTGAAATACGCTGTTTTCACGCCCATGGCGCACAGCTTTTCAATCATTTCAAATGCCCGGGCATGATCTCCCTTTTCATCCAGGAGATCCGCCAGACGGAACATAGCGGTTGTATCTGAATAACGCACTGCTTCCCGAAGCAGCTGCTCTGCCGCATTCAGGTCTTTTTTAACATAAATGCCGTCAAGATAAATCACGCCGAGCTCGGTATAAGCTTCCGGATATTTCATATCCTTCAGCCTGTTCAGCAGAGCAAGGGCACGCGTGCGGTCAGCCTCAGCCGTACCGCTTCCCCCGATCAGCACCATGGCTGCCTTGTGCATCGCATCCGCATCACCGGCATCGATCAGCTTATCCAGATACTTCATTGCCGCAGCTGCGTCTTCCGCAGTTCCCGTTCCGTTCAGATACATATCCGCCGTCTTTTTCACGGCCGGACGCCATCCCGCATCCGCAGCCCTGCGGTACAGCTCAAATGCCTTTTCCGCATCCTGCTGCGTTCCGTTTCCCTCTTCGTACATTGTGCCGAGGAAATAAAGCGCTTCGGGATCGGACTGCTCCGCCGCAGGACTCAGATATCTGAACGCCCCAGAAGGATCCGCTTTTGTCACGGTGCCTTTCAGAAGACAGATTCCCGTGACTCTCTGCGCTTCGGTACAGCCGGCATCTGCCGCAATCCGGTAATACCCGAAGGCCTTTTTTCTGTCCTCCGGAACGCCTTCTCCGTTCCAGTATTTTTCCGCCGCCTCCGCAGCGCATTCCGCATCACCCAGCTGTGCGGCTCTTTCATAAATCTTCAGGGTATCCCCATCCGGCTTGATGCTGCGGTCCAGATACAGGCCGGCAAGAATTTTCACTGCCTGTTCTGATGCACAGATTCCGGGTTCCCCTGTCTGTGAACCGGGATCGGAAGCCTGTCTGAACAGCTTCACGGCTTTGTTCAGATCGGGTCCGAAATGTCTGCCCGTCATATACTGCCTGCCCAGGAACACACCCAGCAGAGGATAATCTGCCGCACAGGACTCATAATATCCTGCCGCACGGCGGCACTCTCCCTTCAGCCAGAGCAGTTCGCCCAGTCTCGCACAGACTTTTGTGTTTTCCGGGGCAGCACATTTCAGGTAATAGTATTCCGCCTTTTCCGGAACCCTGTTGATAATTCTGCCGTCGAAATAATAATCACCCAGGATTTCCGCTGCTTCCCGGTTTCCGTTTTCTGCTTCCTTAATATATATGTCAAGTGCTTCCCTGATCCTGCCGCTTCTCAAATACAGGTTCGCAAGCGGAACAGCTGCCTCCCTGTTTCCTTTGTTCAGAATACTTTCACAGATTCTGATTCTTTCCGGCAGTGCCGCACTGCTGTCCTTCAGTTCCCCTTCATAAAGACGGAACAGTGCCTCTTCCGTATCCGCACCTGCATCCAGCGCCTTCCTGTACCATTCACCGGCAGCTTCATACAGTCCTTCCTTCTTCAGAGCGTCACCGATCTGTTCCTCAATACCGCATTTTCCTGCTTCAGATGCCCTGATCAACACTGCCGATGCCGCTTCTTCATTCTTTCCCTGATATGTGCCGTCAGCCTTCATTGTTCCGATGAGGAACAATGCTTCCGGACTGTCTGCCGCACAGCCGTCCAGATATTTGGACGCTCCGGCATAATCGCCGTCTTCCAGGTATTTCTTTCCAACGGTCAGCTGACTCTCTGCATCGTGCAGATCAGCAGCCCTGACTGTATATTTCCAGACCTTTGCGGCGTCCTGCGGGATATATTCTCCCGAACCGAAGAGAACTGTCAGCTTCTTCGCCGCTCTCCGGCTTCCTCTGGACGCAGCCTTTTCATACATCCGTACCGCTTTTTCCGTATCGCCGTGCTCAAGAAGTAACTGCCCGTACAGTTCATGTGAACAGAACAGACGGCTTTGCGATGCCTTTTTGAAATCAGACAGAGCACCTTCAGCATCATGATTCTCCAGTTTCTTTCTTCCCCTGAGCTCCAGTGCGGCTAAATTTCCTTTTTCCGCTTCTTCCGCAACAGTTTCATCATTCGGCACAATGCCTGCGCGGGGACTGATCAGATACAGAAGCACCTCAGCGCTGTGGCTTCCGCCTTCAGCAGCCTTCTTCGCCCATTCCACCGCTTTTGCCTGTACAGCCCTTCTGCAGTAGTATTCCATTGCATTTTCCGCAAGTGCCTTCCTGCCGTCCTCGGGCATTTTCTGATAAGCATTTCCGAGACAGCTCAGAAGAGCCGCTTCGTCCTGATCATCAAGCACTTTGAAAATATCTGTTCCCGCAGTCCATTCCGACAGCAGTTCCATGACTGCCGGCGTCGGCAATGCCCCGTTCTTTTTTCCGTTCTGCAGCTGATCCAGCCTGAAGCGTGCCGTCAGCGCATACAGCTTCTGATCCGACTTCGCGCACTGTTTCAGCAGCCGGAGCACAAGCGGCCGCTCTGTTTTGCTGTTTTCGTATTCCCGGGCAGATTTCAGAATCTGCACAGGGCTTTTGCTTTTTCCGAGATGCTTTGCCAGCAGTGACATGTATATCTCGCTGTCCTGCGTGCATCCGATGCCTTCCTTCCGGCATTCCATCAGATATTTGTACTGATCTGGGTCCTCTTCGGCTGCTTTCAGTTCCGAGGCATTCTGAAAATACTGATATGCTTTTTTGGCATTCTCCGACTGTGTCTTCTTTCCTCTGAGAGCCGCATATGCCTGACCGGCCTTAACCATCACCTGATACAGCTGCGTACTGTATTCGGGTCTGTTTTCCAGCACGGTGATCAGCCGTTCGAATTTTGCGGCACGGCTCTGAAGCGATTTCGTTTTATCCGCTTCCCTGATCAGCGCAGATATCTCCTGTCTCTCTTCGTCCTGTGCCAAACCGGATGCGCTTTCCTGTTCTTTGATATCTTCCGACGGTTTTTGTGAAGCGGCTGTCACGCTGTCTTTGTGCCAGCCCAGTTCTTCTGCTCTTTCCAGCCATTCCGCAGCCTTTTCCTTCTGTCCGCCGTCAAGAAAATAGCGGTAAAGTTCATATGCCGCTTCTGCCGCGCCTTCATCTTCATCAAACGTTTTCTCGATCAGTGCCCTGATATTCATATCTGCATTCCCTGATTAACTGATAATTATCTATTATTTATTATACAGACTTTATGTGTATCAGAGCCATTCCGGAAAAACTCCGGATAAAAAAACACGCAGCTGATCACTGCATGTTTCATCTGATATTATCAAGCCACTTTTCCCGCTTCAGTCTGATCAGGAACAGGATGCCGCGCACGCTGATTTCCGATGCCATCGCTATCCAGCATCCCGTCAGGCCCATGGTTTTTGACAGATACCATGCCATCGGCAGACGCACGCCCCAGATACTGATCAGATTCAGAATACCCGGCACAAGCGTATCTCCGGCACCGCGCAGAGCACCGGTTGCCACGATGGATGCCGCAAACAGCGGTTCCGCCAGCAGTTCAAAGCGAAGCACATGCACGCCCAGCTGCTGCACAGCCAAATCCGGCGTCAGAAATGCAAATACATACGGACAGGCAAAATACATCACAATGCCGGCAATCGTCATGATCATCACGCCCGCAGCTGTTGTCAGCCAGGCAAAACTCCGGGCAAGATCCTTTCTTCCCGCACCGATAGCCTGACCGACCAGCGTGGTTGATGCGGCAGAAATGCCGTAGCCGGGCATATAGCAGATCGATTCGGCAGTAACGGCAAACGAATGCGCCGCAATTGCTATCGTACCCAGCGGCGCCACAATGCCCGTGGAAACAATCTGGGCAAGACACAGCGCCGACTGTTCGCCTGCCATCGGAATGCCGATTCTTGCGGCACGCTTCAGATCATCAGCCTGCAGCTTCCAGCTTCCCCTGTTTTTCAGGGAAAGGATCGGTGAGGATACCGCCGCCGCATACATCATCAGGAATACAACCGTGGTATAGCTTAAGGCGGTGCCGAGCGCTGCCCCTCTGACGCCTAAGCCCGCTCCCGGCACGGTGATCAATCTTCCGAACAGTGAAATCTGTCTTGTTTCAAAAATCAGGAAATAGTTATAAACAACATCGAGCAGACACATCAGCGATGTCAGAATGCTCGGTGTTTTCATATTTCCCGAACACTGCAGCATATTCTGGGCAAGAATATTCAGCTGCCTGACAATCAGGAATGATCCGTATATAAAAAAGTAATCACGCGCATCCTTCCAGATCGACGGATCCGCCCCCAGCCATTTCGGAAGATATCCGCTGATTCCTGTACAGAACAGCGACAGCACCGCGGCAATGAGCGTTACGGAAATGACCGACTGCCTGAACAGCGAGCGGCACTTTTCATAATTTCCGGCACCGACCGCATGGGCAGTCTGCACGGAGAAACCGGCCGCAGCCGCCATCATCAGAGAGCCGATCAGCCAGGTGCTGCTGGCCACAAGTCCGATTGATGCAGAAGCCGAAGCGCCCAGGGCACCCACCATCGCCGCATCGATATACTGCATCAGGATCTCGGAAATCTGGGCAAGAATTCCGGGCATCGACAGTTTTGCGACAATCGAGAGCTTCTCCTGAAGTGCTATTTCCTTTTTCTCACGCATCAGTGATGCGACACCGTCATTTTGCATATCAGATATTATATATGATCCCCTGCTCTTATGAAACGCAGATACCCCGCAGGCATTTCCACAATGATTTCATATTTATTCAATCAGACTTCCGTGTTTGTTCAGAATCCGTTCACATAACTGCTTTATTCTCAATCACGTAAACAGATTGTTTACGGAAGGAGCATATATAAATGAAAGAAAAGAAATTCACAGCTGCAGCAGCGGCGCTCATAACTGCATGTGCATTGTACGGCTGTTCAGCCGGCAGCGCATCTGTCAGGGCATCTGCGGAAACAGAACAGACAGCAGCCGCAGAAAATACAGCAGTGACTTCTGCGGAAGCCGAAGCCGCCGCTGTTTCATACAATACATCCGGAACATCCGAAATTCCTGATACATCCGGCACATTCACCGAACGTGATCTCAGACAGACAGCTGATCTGAGCAGCGCCGTCAGCTATACCGTTTCCGACGGAAGCACCATCAGGATCACCGATGAAGGCGTATATGTCATCAGCGGAACAGCTGAAAACTGCACCATTGAGGTTGAAGCGGACGACAGCGACAAAGTGCAGCTAGTTCTTGACGGTGTTGAAATCACCAATGATGATTCCCCGGCCATTTATGTCATCAGTGCCGACAAGGTATTTGTGACAACGACAGCCACCGACAATACCCTCAGCGTAACCGGCACATTCACTGCCGACGGAAGCACAAATACAGACGCCGTCATCTTCTCAAAAGATGATCTGGTTCTCAACGGAACCGGAACGCTGACAATCGTATCATCGGACAACGGCGTCTCCTGCAAGGATGATCTGAAAATCACCGGCGGCACGTATAAAATCACATCCGAAAATGACGCTTTCGAAGCCAATGATTCGATTTCAGTCGCAGACGGGACAATCATCATAAACTCCGGCAAGGACGGCTTCAACAGCGGGGACGATGACGACCTGACCGTCGGCTCCGTCTATATCGCCGGCGGAGACTTCACGATCAATGCCGAAGATGACGGCATCCAGGGCGCCACAGTCCTGCAGATCGACGGCGGAACCTTCAAAATCGACGCTGCCGAGGCACTTGAGGCAACCTATGTACAGATCAACGGCGGTGTCATTGATATCAATGCGTCTGATGACGGCATCAACGCTTCCAGCAAATCCACCGGATACGATACTGTCATCGAAATCAATGACGGGACAATCACCATCACCATGGCTGGCGGCGACACCGATGCCATCGACTCCAACGGCAGTATTCTGATCAACGGCGGCTATATCGACATCACTGCGCAGTCACCGTTTGACTATGACAGAAACGGTCAGATCAGCGGCGGCACCGTTATTGTCAACGGAACACAGATTTCACAGATGACCAATTCCATGATGGGCGGCGGCATGATGCACGGCGGAATGCAGAACGGCTTCCCTGCCGAAGGCGGACAGGGGCCGATGCACGGAGAGGCACAGAACGGCTTCCCGGCAGACGGCGGACATGGACCGATGCACGGAGGAATGCACGGGGAACAAGATCCCCTGCAGAGCGGCACGCCCGAAACATACTGAGAACAATCCGGATCATATTCCGGATTTTCCTTATTTCTGTCTGCAGTCAGAACATCAAAAGGCAGACCCTTACGGGTTCTGCCCTTTTTTCAAATGTAGGATGCCCCGGGAATATCAGTTGAGCTCTTCGTGGAAACGCGATTTCAGCATATCCTCGATCATCGTCCTGCTTCTTTCAGCGAATTCCTCTTCCGTGATTTTTCCTGTATAAAGATCCTGCACAACTTCAGTAAATGAGCTCAGGTCCAGCTGTATCACACCGGCAGCCGCAAGAATCCTTGCTTTCTGCATCGACAGGCCCGGTATGGAATGAACCGCATTCATTGTTCTGTCATTGATCTCAATCGTATTATTCTCAAAGTCAAATGTAATCTTATCCATATCATTTATTTAAACTATATTTGGTTATCATGCAACGATACTGCTTCCTGACGGATATCTTTTCCGAACACTTTCAATATCAGGTCCGCAAGTTCCTGCCAGGCACATGATGAACTGAATTCCCGCAGGTTTTCAGCCATGGAACAGTAATACCAGCAGTGCATCTTTTTGTCCTTCATGTTGAACTTATTGAATACTTCATCGCCGTGCAGCTGATACTCGTGATAAATGGAGCGCATATTGGAAAGCTTGTCCGCAAGTGCAATCATTTTCGCCTCCGGTGATGCGGTGCGGATCTTCTCAACGGATTCCTGTTTCCTGATGCACCACGTTGATGATCTCGGAAGACCGTTTCTTTTATTTTCGCTTTCTTTTTCCACAAGCCGGCAGATCCTGGTTCCGAACTCTTTCCGGACATCGTCAAGTGTCACGGAAGTGTCTTCCACTGCATCATGAAGAAGTGCCGCAGCGATTACATCTTCGTCTGTGCACATTTCCGAAACGATGACGGCAGCCTCCATCGGATGAAGGATGAACGGAAGACCGTTCATTTTTCTGGTCTGCCCTTCATGGGCAGCTGAAGCAAATAAAAGTGCTTTTTCTATCACACCCATATATTCTGTCCCTGCTATAAGTATAGGATATTTCATGAGCATGGGGGAAATGATTTTCATTTTCCACTGTACAGACGGTCATTTTCAAAGTAATTGTTGACACGATTGCTATAATGAAAGATGCATTAAGGAAAGAAGGTATTATACATGACCAAGGTAAATGTAATTTCCGGTTTTCTGGGCGCAGGCAAAACTACACTCATATCAAAACTCATTACGGACGTATTTCCGGGAGAAAAAGTCGTACTTGTCGAAAATGAATTCGGTGAGATCGGCATCGACGGAGGCTTTCTGAAGGAAGCAGGAATCGAAATCAGCGAGATCAACAGCGGATGTATCTGCTGCACACTGAAAGGCGACTTCGAAACATCCATGAAGCAGGTGATTGAAACATATCATCCCGACCGTATTGTAATTGAGCCTTCCGGAGTCGGAAAACTATCCGATATTCTGAAAATCATCAAAGGCGTGGAGGGTGTTGAGCTCGACAGCTACAGCACTGTTGTGGACGCTGCCAGATGCAAAGTCTACCACAAGAACTTCAAGGAATTCTTTGATGATCAGATCGCTACAGCCTCCTGTGTTGTTCTTTCCAGAACACAGCAGGTATCCGAAGAAAAGCTGGCTGCGGCAGTGGCTATTATCAGGGAACTCAACCCTGACGCAAGAATCATCACAACACCGTGGGATGAACTCTCTGGAAAAGCTGTATTTGAGGCAATGACAGGCTCCTCCAACGGATTCCCCGAAGGACTCGGCGAATATGAAGATGATGAGGATGAACATGAACACCATCATCACCATGATGACGACGATGATGATGAGCATGAACACCACCATCACCACCATGAAGACGACGATGATGACGAACATGAACACCATCATCACCACCATGATGACGACGATGACGACGAGCATGAACACCACCATCACCACCATGATGACGACGATGACGACGAGCATGAGCACCATCATCACCATGATGATGACGACGATGACGACGAGCATGAGCACCATCATCACCACCATGACCATGAGGTAGTAACGCAGACCGAAGCAGGCAACCGCATCCATACCGGTCACGACCATCATGATCATCATCACCATCACCACGGACATGACGCTGATGAAATCTTCGATTCCATCGGTATCGAAACCATAAACAAATACACCGAGGAAGAGATCCGCACGGCACTCGACAAACTCGGAGAAAACATCGTCAGAGCCAAGGGAATCGTTCCTGACAAAAACGGCGGATGGCTGTTCTTCGATTTTGTTCCGGGTGATGCCGATGTCCGTGAAGGCACTCCGGCATACACGGGCCTGATCACTGTTATCGGCGAAAAAGTTGATATTGCCCAGATCAGAGAAATCTTCGGAGTGAAGTAATGGCCTGCCCGGTATATCTGTTCACAGGATTCCTTGACAGCGGAAAAACAACACTGATCAAAGACACCATGAACGATGTTCAGTTCATGGAAGGTGTTGAACGCACTCTGATCCTGTGCTTTGAAGAAGGTGAAACCGAATACGATGAGGCTTATCTCAGGGAACACAAGGCCTTTGTCGAATACATGGATGATATCAGTGAACTGACCGACGAAAAGATCAGGGAACTTGATACCGTTTATCATCCGGACCAGGTGTTCATTGAATACAACGGTTCACAGCCGGTCGAGGAAAAGCTTCTCAACGGCATGCCCAACTACTGGCCTGTCGTTCAGATTCTGTCGACCGTGGATGCCACAACTTTTGACAGCTATATCGTCAACATGCGGTCCATGCTGTTTGAACAGCTCAGATGGAGTGATGTCATCATCTGCAACAGATGCTGGCCCGACATGAACGTCAGAGGAATGCGCGGAAACATCAAGGCAATCAACAGACGTGCCCAGATCTTCTATGAAGGAGAGTTCGGTGCGGAAGTGAAATTCAGCCGCGGCACCCTGCCCTATGACATCAATGCGGAAGTCATTGACATCAATGACGATGACTACGGCATCTGGTATATGGACTGTCTGGAAGATCCGATGAAATATGACGGCAAAAAGATTATCCTGAGAGGCATGTACGCGGAAAACATCCCCGGATACAAACAGTCATTTGTTATGGGAAGAAGAGCAATGGTATGCTGCGCAGCGGATACATCCCTCTGCGGAATTACCGTAACAGGAGTGAAAATCTGGGAGATGAAGATCGGCGACTGGGTCGAAGTCGAGGGAAATCTCAGAGCCGTGGATGTTGAAGGCGGCGCAAAAACAGTGGTTCTGTATGCCACACGCATTCAGAGATACCATGAGCCGGAAGACCCCTACGTATACTTCAGCTGAAAGCTTCTGCGAAAGCAGAGGCTTTTTCCTTTTCAGACTTCCGGTTTACATATGTCGCGTTTCTGTAATGCCACAAAAAGCACATAATCATTTATTATTTGATATTTTTCATTGTTTTGTTATACTACATCCATGAAACAGGACGGAAAAGCCGCAATGAACAAGCTGAAAAAGCGTGAAGCTTTGATGCAGGCGGGATATGAATTATTCACTGAAAAAGGCATTGCCCATACTTCCATTGCCGATATTGCCGACAAGGCAGGCATCGGAAAAGGAACCTTTTACTCATATTTTGAGGACAAGTATGATATCCATGATCATATCATTTCCAGAAAAGCGTCCATGCTCTTTGAAAGGGCCCAGAAAGATCTCGAAAAGAACACGCAGATTATACTTCTGGAGGACCAGGTCATATTCTTCTGCGATCATATCCTGAATCAGCTGAAGGAGGATAAAGTTCTTCTGCGCTTTATTCACAGGAACCTGAGCTGGAATGTATTCACTGATATCCTGGACAACAAAGCTACAGCCTTCGGAAAAAACATCAGATCACTCATTGAAATTGCCATCAAGCGGAGTGATGTCAAATACAGGGATGCATACGGCATGCTGTATCTGATTACCGAACTGCTCGGTGCTGTGGCATATGCGTCCATTCTGGAAAACAAGCCGAAGCCGATCGATGAATTCAAGCCGGATCTGTTTGAAGCAATCCGGGCAATTATGAAACAGAGGGAGCTGCAGTAGCTCCTTTTTCTGTACATTCCGTCGTTCACCGCGCACAAGAAAAGAGACCCGCCGCAAATACAGGTCTCTTTTTCTCTTTAGGGGGAAAGAAATGTCAATCACTTTTTATTTGACACTATTAATATACGAAATAGTTGTGTTCTAATTATGCAAGAATTGTGAAAGATTTGTGAAATTATCTCCTGAATCATGCGGATGTCTTTGAAATTCAGAAAATTTATCCTTTTCAATCCGCAAAGAAACGAGTATGATATTCACGTTACAGGGTGGCAAATTCTCAAAATACGTGTATAATAACTGAGCATGCCCCTATAGTAAAACGGATATTACAAGCCCCTCCTAAGGGCTAGTTGTAGGTTCGATTCCTACTGGGGGTGCTTAAATTATCGGGATGTAGCGCAGCTTGGTAGCGCACTTCGTTAGGGACGAAGTGGTCGCAGGTTCAAATCCTGTCATCCCGACCTGAATGCCTTTGTTTGCTGATAAACAAAGGCTTTTTTTTGCTTTTTCGTTATAAGTCCGGCAATTCGAAAAGTTTTCGGGATTCCCGAGTTTCCCGCCTCCGGAAATGCGTGAACGGTTCCTTCGTGAAAATATATCCCTTCATTTTCCCTGCTCTGCGGCCGGCAGCTCCTGCCCGCAGACAGATGCATAATATATTATTTCCGAAATGTTTATTTAAATGACAATATCGGCTGTAAATCAGGTATAATTAACAATATCCACTGCAGATCTCCATTACCAGATTAAAAATCAATTTTACTTTCAGATTAGGCGGTAATTTTCAAAAATGAAGAATTTAAGACTGCATGCCTTTCCGGTATGCTTTATGCTACTGTTTTTCCTATACTCATGCACTTTGAGGAACAATTCCACATTCAATATACGTTTTATCGACGTCGGCGAGGGCGATTCTGCGCTGGTTGAATGTGACGGTCACTACATGCTGATTGACGGCGGTGATGAAGATCACGGTGACATGGTCTGTAAAGCACTGGAAGAATGGAATGTCAGTCATTTAGATATTCTTGTCGTTTCACACATACATCATGATCATATCGGCGGCCTGCCGGAGGCAGTGGAAATGCTGACGGCCGTTGATCTGACATTATGTGACGTTGACGAAAACGATCCGGATGAAGTGTTTCAGTCTTTAGTCAGCCGGCTGAAGGAAAAAGGAGGAGAGCTCACAAAGCCGTCAGTCGGCAGAAAATATAAACTGGGTTCTGCAGAAGTGAAAATCCTTGACTTCGGCAATATTGGAAACGAATCGATTGTTCTTCTGGTGAAATACAGAAAAACATCTTTCCTGTTCACAGGTGATACGGAACATGAAATGGAAAAACGGATATGCGATCGATACAGCGATCATTTACCCGTAACACTCCTTAAAGTCGGTCATCACGGAGCCAGTTCAAGTACTGCCATACGGTTCCTGACTATGCTGACGGACCCGAAACGAAAGATGAAGCAGTATGCCGTTATTTCAGTCGGTGAGGACAATGGTTTCGGACACCCCTCTCAGTCTGTCATAGACAGAATTGACCAGGCAGGTTTTGAGATCTACAGGACTGACAGGGACGGTGATATTAATGTTCAGTCCGACGGAAGAAACCTTCAGATAATAACCGGCAGACAATAAAACACATTCTGAAAAACCGCATAAACATGCGATGATCAGGGTTTTTCTTTTTCCGCGGAAAAGTACTGCCGTTTCATAAGCGCCGGATCTGCCTCAGAGCCGGTGCTTTATATGAAGTTCCGCCGCACAAATTCAGGCCGTCAATTGCGTATTGAATGAATGTGCCGGAAGAACCGATTATAATGAAAACGAAAGGATTACTACTGCGGTATGGTGACGTTTTCACTGATTGCGGCACTCGGCACGGCTGTGCTCACTTCCCTGTTTTCGGGTTTTCCCGGTCCGGTTCCGATCGTGCTGTTTAC
>JAILGV010000099.1 GCA_024696355.1 Solobacterium sp. | reverse complement strand
CGGCATATCTGAGCGGCTTTGCATTCCTTGTCATTGCGGCAGTTCTTCCGCTTCTGTCAAAAAAGAAAGCAGCCGCAGAGAAAAAAGAAACAACTGAATAATCAGACAAAATGCACGGCAGGGATGATATCCCGGGCCGTGCTTTTCATCTGACTGAGTTTTCGGCATAAAAAAGGATGATCACCAGGACCATCCTCCGTCATAGAAATTGTATGAGAACTTTTTTTCCTTCGGTACAACCGGGACAGGTTTGACAGTAATATCATCTACCCGGATGAAGCGGTCGCCTTCCCTGACCAGCTGAAGGAACTTGAGAATTGCGCTGTCTTCTCCCTGTATATAGATTTCAACCATCCCGTTTTCCATATTCCGGACACTGCCGGTCAGGGAAAGCTCTGTTGCGTGCACCATGCAGAAGCCTCTGAATCCCACACCCTGAACTCTTCCTTCGACAATTACGCGGTATCGTTTCATAAATAAAACCTCTCTGATACTTTATAATATACGGTATCGGAGAGACAAAATGACAGTAATTCTTTTAAATAAAACAAATTTCGACAGGGACTGGGCAGCCGAAACACTTGTCGGAGTAATCAGGAAAGACATGAAGGCAGTTATGATGCCTTTGTCATATGATGAGGGATGGTCAAGTGACAGAAACGACTGGTCCGACAGATTCCGTGAGGAAAGCGAATACTATGAAGACCTGATCAGACCGTTTCTTGCCTACGGAATCAGAAAGGAAAATATCAGATTTATCGATCAGTATGAGGATGATGCGGAAACTGTCTCCGGAAAACTTGAGGGAAGTGATCTGCTGTGCATCTTCGGATATGATCCGGATGACTGCATGGACAGGATTGAGGATATGAATGTCCGGGAACTGATCCGGAACTACAGGGGAATCCTGATGGGAATCAGCGCAGGCAGTAAAATCATCACCGACAGATACTATCATACCCCTGATGAACTGCATGGCTTTGCATACAGGGAGGGTATCGGAAGACTGTCGGGATTTGATATTGACACACATTATTCTGAAGATGAATATCACCTGGCAGGAATTATCAGATGCCTGGAGGATGGGGACCGCCCGGTGCTGATTATGCCGGACAGAGGAGGCGCGCTGATCAGCGGGGAAAGCATAGAATTGTTCGGCAATGCATTTATTGCGGATTACAGCGATATTGATGAGCTTTATCAGCTGTATAATGAGATAAGTGAGAGAAACTGAAATGAGAAGAAAAGTACTTTTGCTGGTGAACGGGTCTGCAGGACAGTCTGCAGCGATGGACCGTGTTTATGAAATGATTGAGGAGCTGACACTGCAGAACTGTCTGGTTACGGCTGTTCCCATTCTGCCGGCTGACGGGGTCCTCAGTGAGGATATCTTAAGAGAAACGGATCATGATTATTTTGACGTTGTGGCGTGCTGCGGCGGAGACGGAACGCTGCATTATGTGATCAACGGACTGCTGGAGGAGCACTATGATGTTCCGGTGGGATATATTCCGACGGGCAGTGCAAATGATTTTGCCAGGGGCATCGGGATTTCCGAAGAATTTCACGAACAGATCGATGCCATTGCGTCAGGCCGGGAGTTTGCGTATGATATCGGCCGTTTCAATGACCGTTATTTCAACTACATTGCGGCTTTCGGAGCGTTTACCGCAATTTCATACAGTACCGATCAGGATGCCAAGAATGCGATCGGATACGGGGCATATGCCATTGAGGCCGTGCTGAATCTCTATGAAAATCTGAATATGTCCTATCATATGAAGGTGGAACTGAACGGAATGGAGATTGAGGATGATTTTATCTTCGGCTCCGTATCCAGCTCCCAGTCGGTCGGCGGACTGAAGACAGTTGTTTCAAACCGGGCCCAGTACGATGACGGTCTGTTTGAAGTGATGCTGATAAAGAAGCCCAAGAATATCGGGGATCTTCAGAAAATCCTTGCCGGACTTGATCCCAATGCCAAGGGAAGCCCGAATGTAAGTGTATACCAGACGGATCATGTCAGATTTACGTCTGAGGAAAACATTGACTGGACGCTTGACGGCGAATTCGGCGGCAGTGTAAAGGAAGCGGACATTACCGTAAAGAACAGAGCCATACGCATCCTTCTGCCGAAATAAGCAGACAGAGCATAAGAAGCGCTTTCTCATCGGTACGGACGGGTTGATTTTCTGCTGATTTCTTTCTATAATCATGACTGTTAAAACGTTTTAGGAAGAGACCAGTACCCGGTACGGACAGGCATAAGAGAGGGATTTGAACTGCTGAAAAAATCCTGCTGAAGAAACCGGCGAATTCACTTTTCCAGTGAGACCAATCCTCTCCGGGAATTCCCGTTACAGAAGAAATTAAGATGCGCATGCCCGGCATGCGAATCAGGATGGTACCGCGCAGATCAGCGTTCCTGAACGGATGATTCAGGAACGTTTTATTTTTATCAGGAGGCAGAAATGGACGACAGGATTGAACTGGTTCAGAGCGAGGCTCTGGCCGCCGTATCAGATGCACAGGATCTGGATGCCCTGCAGCAGGTCAGGATCCAGTATCTCGGCAAAAAGGGGAGCATTCAGCAGCTCATGTCTTTTATGAAGTCATTGAGCAGAGAGGAAAAGCCGGCTTTCGGTCAGAAGGTCAACTTATGCAAGCAGACGGTGACGGATGCTGTGGAAGCCAGGCAGAAGGAACTGAAGGCTGCGGCACTTGTAAAACAGATGGAGGAAGAAAAGCTGGATATTACGCTTGCCGGTTATGATCTTGAAATCGGCACCGTGCATCCTCTGATGATGATCCAGCAGGAGATCGAAGACCTGTTCCTCGGCATGGGCTACAAAATTGCCGAAGGACCGGAAGTGGAGCAGGATTACTACAACTTTGAGCTTGCAAATATCCCGAAGGATCATCCGGCAAGGGATATGCAGGATACTTTCTATATTGATCCCAATACACTGCTGAGAACACATACGACTGCAATGCAGATGAGGGAACTTGAAAAAGCAAGGGGAGGTCTGCCGATCAAGCTGATCTGCCCGGGCAAGGTTTACAGAAGAGACGATGATGACGCTACGCACAGCCATCAGTTCATGCAGAGCGAGGGCCTTGTGGTCGGTGAGCACATTACCCTGGCAGACCTGAAGGGAACACTTGAATTTATGGCAAACAAGATGTTCGGAGAAGGAAGAAAGATCCGTTTCCGTCCGTCCTACTTCCCGTTCACGGAACCTTCCGTTGAAGTAGATGTTTCCTGTCCGTTCTGCAACGGCAGGGGATGCAGCGTCTGCAAGCAGACAGGCTGGATCGAGATTCTCGGCGCCGGCATGGTGCATCCGCATGTACTGGAAATGAACGGATTTGATCCGGACAAATGCAGCGGCTTCGCGTTCGGTGTCGGTCTGGAAAGAGTGGCAATGCTGAAATACGGCATTGATGATATCCGTAACTTCTATATCAATGATCAGCGTTTCCTGAAAACATTTGATCGTTTTGACTGAGGAAGGAAGGTAAATAGAGATGAGATTAAGCTATAAATGGCTCAGTGAATATGTAGACCTTTCGGGAATTACACCTGAGGAGCTGGCAGACAGGATGACAACTGCCGGTCTTGAAGTGGAAGGCATTGAACCGCTGGCACAGGGCACAAATCTTGTGATCGGCGAAGTTATGGAATGCTGGGATCATCCGGATTCCGATCATCTTCATGTGACAAAGACGAGAATCGGCGACGGTGAGGATGACGTTCTGCAGATTGTGTGCGGAGCACCAAACTGCCGGAAAGGTCTTAAGGTCATCGTTGCAAAGATCGGAGCGAAGCTTCCGGGCGGAACAATTGCGGACAAGCCGGTCAGAGGTCAGGTTTCCCACGGAATGCTGTGCTCCCTGAATGAGCTCGGCGTTGACAAAAAGTACCTTCTGGAATCGCAGATTGCCGGAATCGAAGAACTGCCTGCGGATGCACCGGTCGGTGAAACGGATGTTCTCGGGTATCTGGGATATGATGACACAGTTCTGGATGTTTCGCTGACTCCCAACAGGGCAGACTGCAGCAGTATGTGGAATATGGCCAGGGAAGTCGGTGCAATCATGCACAGAAAGGTCACATGGCCGGATTATGAAGGAAAAGCCGATGTCGGCGGACCGACAACATTCAGGGTGGCGACAAAGACACCGATGTGCCCGGCATTTGTCGGTAAGGTTGTCAACCATGTAAAGGTCGGACCCTCGCCGAAATGGATGACGCAGTATCTGCATGCGGCAGGCATCAATTCCATCAACAACGTCGTAGACATCAGCAACTTCGTCATGCTGGAAACAGGACAGCCGCTGCACTATTATGACCTGTCCAAGCTTCCGGAGCGTGAGATCACGGTTGTGGACGATATGGACACAAAGATTACAGCGCTTGACGGTGTTGAATTTGACATCATAAAAGGCGATCTTCTCATTACAACAGGAGGAGAGGCTACAGGTGTTGCCGGCATCATGGGCGGTGAGGAGTCCATGATTGACGAAAATACAAACAGCATCTTCATTGAAGCTGCGCACTTCAATCATGCAAGCATCCGTCATACCAGCACGCGTCTGAACCTGATGACGGAAGCTGCACAGAGATTCACAAAGGGTGTGGAGCCTCTGGCAAGGGAAAAGGCTGTGGCCAGATCCGTACAGCTGCTGAGCGAATATGCGGATGCATCGGGCTTTGAAGAAACAATCTATGCCGGTGATGAGAAGTATGTTCCGCTGACAGTAACGGAAACAGTCGGACATCTGAACGGACTGCTCGGCACGGAGTTCACTATGGATCAGATCAGGGAGGTCATGGATTCACTCGGCTTCAGACCTGAAGTAAACGGTGATGCGGTTACATGTCATATTCCTTCCTACAGAACGGATATCGAGCGTCCTGCGGATCTTGATGAGGAAGTCATCCGTCTGATCGGATTTGATTCCCTGAAGTCAACACTGCCTCTGATGAGTGCCACGGTCGGACAGTTAAGCCCGGCACAGAACGGCAGAAGAGTGACAAGAAATGTCATGACAGCCTTCAATCTCCATGAGATTGTATCGTATACACTGGTGAATCAGGATTATGCGGAAAACGGATTCGCACCGGCAGGCGAGCCGATTGCACTGGCAATGCCGATGTCGGAGGCACGCAAGTATATCCGCAGCAATCTGATCAATTCCGTTATGGAAGTTGTCCGGTACAATGAGGCGCATTCGAATGTAAACAACAACTTCTTTGAAATTTCAAAGGTATACGGAAAAGATGCCGAGCAGGAAAGACTCGCTGTCGTCCTGGACGGATCATTAAGGGAAGACAAGCTTCACAAGATTGATGAACGCGGTGACTTCTATGCCATGAAGGGCATTCTCCTGGCATGGCTCAGAAAATTCGGATTCACCGAAGGCAGAGTCAGAATCATGGAGAACAGAACGGATACCGTTCATTTCCATCCTTACAGAAGTGCTGAAATCTGGCTTGACAAGAACAAGCTCGGCGTCTTCGGCGAACTGCATCCGGTATATGCCGCAGAGTTTGATCTGAAGCGGGTTGTCTATGCAGAGCTGACTGTCGATCCTGTATTCAATACAAAGGCAGGCAAGCTGAGATTCGCTGCAATTGACAGATTCCCGGCAGTATCCAGAGACATTGCGCTTGTCGTTGACAAGAACGTGACGGCCAAGCAGCTTCTCGAAGTTGTCAAGAAGTCCGGCGGCAGACTTGTGCGTTCCTCATCCATCTTTGATATCTATGAAGGAGAGCACGTAGCGGAAGGCCAGAAGTCCGTTGCGCTCAGGATTGTTTATCAGGCAGCGGATCACACGCTGAAGGAAGAAGAGATTACAGCGGCACACAATGCAATTCTTGCAGGGCTGAGCAAACAGCTGAAGGCAGAACTCAGGGCATAATAAAACACCGTACTCTGAACCGGAGTAAGGTGTTAATCAGAAACAGAACAGAGACCGGTGCAGGCACCGGTTTTTGTCTGGAATGGCAAACTGACGCAGAGATGAGTTTTTTCCCTGTTACGGCAGAACGGCTTCTTCATCATCGACGGGATTTTGATTATTTCTGCGGATTCTGTACTGCAGCGGGCTGATTCCCGTCGCTTTATGAAATACATGAATGAAATGCGACTGGGAACTGTAACCCGTTTTTGCAGAAATATCCAGAACCGAAAGATCTGTTTTGACAAGAAGCTCCTTTGCTTTGTCAATTCTTGCTTCTCTGACAATTTCAGAGAATCCTGCATGCAGTGTATTTTTCAGATACCGTGACAGATAGGAAGGTGACATGAAGAAAACATCAGACAGTTCACGCAGGGTTACCGAATCTGCGTGCTCATAAATATATTTTCTTATCCGGCCGGCTCTGACCTCCGATGACTGCGTGATATCATAGATCAGATCCGGCCTGGATCTTTCAAACATGCGTGAAATAAAGCAGGTAATCAGGTGGTTTCCGATTCTGTTTTTGTCATCAAATGAAGTTTTCTGATTCTGGTATGCCATAAGGATAAGTTCGATCATGAATTCATCCAGACATTCCCTGATGATGACTTCACTGTTGAATGTTCCGTACATTATTTTCTCGAAATATGACGATACACCGATGTCGTTTTTCAGCATATCATTAAATTCACTTCTGAAAGTGGATGAGCGTATGCCCAGATTGACAATCGTACCATTTCCGATGACATCCAGATCATGCCTGACATGGGGAGGTATGAGAACGATATCGGCTGTATTCAATGCGTAGTTTCCGAACAGCGAATGATGGCTGGCCTGTCCGTCCAGAACACATTCGATCTCAAAGAAATCATGTTCGTGATAATTGTTCGTATGAATATATCTCGCCGACTTACTGATGGAAACGGAAGACCCTGCAGGAAATGCGTATTTTTCCGGTGTGAGCAGCTCAATAAGTTCTTTTTTCCGTCCTCCAGTCAGATACTGCTCTACTGTTTTCTGTGTTTCCGGATCCGTTTTCCACTTTGAAATTACTTCTCTGATCTGACTGTCGCTCATTTCGGTAACGGGTTCCCCTGTTTTCAGAGTGAGTTCACGGATGAAACTGTCGGCGGCGGTATCTTCTTTGAGTTCTTTCAGTTCTTTTTCCAGCATATTCAGTCCTTTGCCTCAGTATAAAGCAAAATATCGACATTTTATATCATATATGTCGATATATTAGTAAATAATCAAAAAATATAATGAAAGCCATAAGGAGAGTTCTGCTATGGCTGACAAAAGAAAAAATGGGTGGGTTACCAAGCCGCTCGAACGCATTGCATACGTGGTTTACTTCATCGGACAATTAATTTTCAATGTAATTGTATCGTCCTACACACTGGTGTATCTGCTTAATGCCGGAATCAGCGAAGTGACAGCCGGCGCGATTCTGCTGGCACCCAAAATCTTTGATGCGGTCGACGATACCTTCTTCGGCATTCTGGTCGACAAAGTCAGATTCAAAAAAGGAAGATTCCTACCCTGGATCAAGCTCGCTTCGATTCTGATGCCTTTTGCCACGATTTTCTTCTTCAGCATGCCCGCTTCCGCTTCCGTGACAGTCAAATGCACCTGGGTCATCGTAGGCTATGTTCTCTGGGATATCTGCTATACAATGTGCTATGCACCGATTTATGCATTGTCGACATCCATGACAAATAACATGGATGAAAGAAATTCGATCCTGTCTTATACCAGAATATCCGGAGGCGTCGGCGGTATGCTTGCTTCGATTCTGATTCCGATCATGTACGGGTCAAACGGCATGAATCTGGGCTGGTCAAAAACAGCAATTATCATTTCCGCTGTCGGTGCTCTGATGATGCTTCCGGCGGGCTTTGTAATCAAAGAGAGATTCCATGGCGAAAAGGAAGAGGAAGTAAGCTTCAGACAGCTGTTCGGTTCACTGTTTGAAAACAAGAATCTCATGGTAATTATTCTTGTGCGTTTCATATTCATGCTGACAATGTCTGCTGAAGTTCTCAGTTCTGTTTTTGCACAGTATGTTCTGGGCAATGAAACGCTCGGATCTCTGCTGACAATGGCAATCTCGATGCCGGTTATTATTCTGTCGATCTTTTTGCCGGCGCTGCTTCGGAAGTTCGAGAAGGTCCATATGCATGCCTTCTTCATGGGACTGTATGTTCTGGGGTCCGTAGTACAGTATTTTGTGGGTTACGGAAACCTGACTGCCGTTATGATCCTTTCAGCAATCCGCGGCATCGGTTACGGCGGCTTCAGTACGCTGTCATTCATGTTCGTTCCGGACTGCATCGAGTACGGGCAGTTTACGACGGGCAGAAGGAACGAAGGCATATCGTTTGCACTGCAGACATTCGTCAACAAACTCAATG
Source organism: Solobacterium sp. (assembly GCA_024696355.1). Classification (GTDB taxonomy): domain Bacteria; phylum Bacillota_I; class Bacilli_A; order Erysipelotrichales; family Erysipelotrichaceae; genus Bulleidia. Next base: position 2,530 of record JAILGV010000099.1, on the reverse strand, counting down.
CAGCGATCATTTCATCAGTCAGCGCATTCTTCCTGGCTTTAATGGGTTTTTCTGCCGCAAATGTCACACCGCAGGGACAGCAGGGTGTCTGGATCACCTATACGATTCTTTCCGCACTCGGCGGTGTTGCTGCAATCCCGCTTTTGCTCAAAGGCTATACTTTGAGAGATAAGAATGTTGCAGTCATGATGAAAGCAAACAACGGTGAAATCTCGAAAGAGGAAGCACTGAAATTAATGGAAGAATAAAAATGGAAAATATTATAAAAAACATTCCGTGCGGAAGGATTATGGGGGAAAGCTATGACGGAGTTCAGCGCTTTCTCGGCATCAGATATGCCGCGGCCGGCCGGTTCGGACTTCCGAAGGAAATCACGAAATGGGACGGCATATATGAAGCACTGGACTATGGCCCGGCTCCGATTCAGGAGAGCACCTATTATCCGGAAGATCCGGAAAACCCGGAGAATCACTATGCTCATGAATTTATGAGAGGCGTGAACGCAGAGTATTCGGAAGACTGTCTTTATCTGAATATATGGGCACCGGAAAAAGCAGAAAAGGCACCTGTATTAATTGTCATCTACGGCGGAGGACTGGTGTCGGGGATGAGTCAGTCTCTGGAATTTAACGGTGATGAATTAGCGGCAAGAGGCATTATCACTGTTATTATGAACTATCGCGTCAATGTATTCGGCTTCATGTATCTGAAGGATCTTGAGGATGAAAAAGGAAGAGCCGGCAATTACGGCTATTATGATCAGCAGACGGCGATTGAATGGGTCAGACACAATATCGGTTCCTTCGGCGGGGATATTGATAATATGACCATCATCGGCCAGAGCGCCGGAGCCGCTGCGGCCGAAGCACAGATCAAGTCACCGTTGAATAAAGGCTATTTCAGGCAGGCTGTCATACAGAGTTCTGCAGGCTTTACAACGATGCTGAAGGCAAAGAACAATAAGGAATCCGAGGACAAAAAGTGGAGAGAAGTTTATAAGGCCAGTGGTGCAAAGAGTATTGAAGAACTGAAATCAATGCCTGCAGAAGAACTGTATGAGGCTTACCGGAAGGTGCAGTCGAAGCATCCGCTTGCCTTCTGCAACGCAGTTTATGACAGGGACTTTGCGTCTGAGGAAAAGAACAAGCCGGTCGGTACCAGGATCATGTATTCTGTTACTTCTCAGGATGTTATGCCGTTTGTGCTCCATATTATGGGAAAAGGATTGAGCAGATCTCAGGCAAAGCTGACTGATACATATGCGTATTACTTCTGCAGACAGCTGCCGGGTGACAATAAAGGTGCCTGGCATTCCAGTGATCTGATGTATATCTATTCGACACTTGACAGATCATGGCGGCCGTTTACGGAATCGGACCGCGGACTGTCACAGAAGATGATCGGTTATCTGGAGTCATTCATCAAAACGGGTGATCCAAATCATGAAGGGGCGGAACAGTGGCTGCCGTTCAATAAATCAAAAAAATACATGTTCTTCGATACAGTGGAACATGGAATGAAAAAAGCTCCCGTGCTTCATCTGATAAAGGAAACAATAGCCGGAAATAAGATCGGAATGTAAAACACTCAGAAAAACATGTACTTTGTATCTGATGTTTGAACAAACTCCCGGGCAGGGAGTTTTTCTGCTGCAGTATAATAATGAATGGGGTGATCAGACATGCCTGTAAACAAATCGATAAACTCTGAAGATGCTCTGGCAAGATTTGAGGCTTCGTTCAGACCCGAAGTGAAGGAGAAACTCTTTCTGGTAAAAAAGGAAATGGGTTATGCAGTAAATCAGGGCAGATATCGTCTGAACGGTACACGGTGCATTGCCTGGGTTGAATGCGGCAGCGATGAGCTTCATAACGGAGCCGGAGGGATCAGGATCATGTACAGGCCGGGACTGTTTACGCATAAGCCTGAATTCAGCCGTCTGGGCATTTACCGGATCAGGGTCAGGGAGAACAAAGACAATCCGTCTGATCATATGATTGTAAAGGTTCTCGGAAAAGCAGATGATCCGCGTCTGGCGGCGATCCGTGAAGAGTATCAGAAGCCGGTCACAGTTGAAACTGAATGGGGTACATTTGAACTCAATCGTGATTACGACGAGTATCAGGGAAAGATACAGTTTCTTTCACAGGAGATATCTGTAAGCCTGAATGTGAATGAAGGCAGTACAGATGCCGGAATACAGCTTCAGAGGATGAAGGAAATCTGTTCGGATCAGGAGAAAATCAACGCCCGCCTCATGAAATATATCGCTGAAGACGAAACACTGCAGGACTGGCTGGATGAAGCGGAAGCCGAACGTGAAGGGTTCGAGCAGAGACTGGGCGCACCGTTTCTTGTGATTGAAGCGGACGGAGAGGCTGCGTTCTGGTTTGACGGCGGCGAGCCGTTCGGAGGGCACAGTATTATTGTCAGTATTGACCGCAGCAATACATGCACATCCATTGATCTTGCAGGATAAGCCGCGGGGGACGGTAATGACGGATAACGGAATCAGGATCTGGCATTTTGA
>JAILGV010000066.1 GCA_024696355.1 Solobacterium sp. | reverse complement strand
AATCAGTTTCCTGATCATATTCATATTCTTCCTGAATTCTGCCAAGCAGGCTGTATGAACCGGTATTTCTGACCTGCACAGTATCAGTTTCCTCAGTGTATTCAGTGCCGTCCAGCTGATAAGTTGTTATCAGATGAACATCAACAACATCAGGATCGTTGTCGCTGAACTGACAGACGTATACAGGAGCTGAGTTTTCCGCATCAGTATAATTGTTCAGAGTATCGGAATCATATGTCTGCATAGACGCGGATGATGAATCATTGAACAGTTCAACAGAAGTAATGGAATCGGCGTCATTCGTTGTAACATTTCCGATTACGACAGGGACCTGTACGCTTGCGCCATCCGCGGACAGGGGGATGGATATGTAATCAACTGTAATCGTTGTTTCAGGATGTACATATTCTGTCGGTTCGGGTTCAGGTTCAGGTTCTGGTTCAGGTTCGGGCTCCGGCTCCGGTTCCGGTGACGGTGTTGTTGGCACGGGTTCCGGTGTTACGGGCGGCACATAAGGCCAGTAGCACGCTCCGGGTTCTCCGGCCATTCCGTCAGGACACGGTGTCGGAGGCGGAGGCGTTACGGGAGGCGGTGTCACCGGCGGTACCGGTGAAGGCGTGATGCCCGGTGTAACATCAGGTGTTATTTCGGGCGTCGTATCCGGTGTTGTATCCGGCGTCGTGCCCGGTGATCCGGAAGGTGAAGGAGACGGCGGTGCAGGCGTTACGATCAGCACCGGTTCCTCCGTCGGCGGCAGTTCTCCGTCCAGAGTGGTAAATGTACATGCCCGTTCGGATTTTTTGTCCGCTTCATGGATATTGAATGTGATTGTATACTGCGTATTCGGCTGAAGATGCTCAAACAGCAGGCTGTCCTTCGGAATCTTCATTTCAAAGGAGTCTGTCTTTCCGAAGAAATTGTAATCTACGGAAAGATACTCCAGATCACCGCTGATTTTGTTGACCTCAACTCCGAGAATTGCCGAATCATAGGATACATACTCGACACTGCACGCCAAAGAAGCTGTCTGCCTGGTAAAGGGGACAGCTATCATTGCCAGTCCGATTGCCCCGAGATAGGAGAGCTTTTTCTCCCAGGGATATATGGGACAGTGAGGCGGGGCGATCTCTTCTACATCGTCGTGTGTCTCATCGTGCTTCAGCATGATCATTACCTATAAGGAAATTATATAAACCGTTTCATGCATGTGCAAACACAATTGTCTGCAGGATTCAGATAAAATGACAAAAACCCTTATTTTGTATACTTTTCTGAGATACAAGATTATTATTATAATGACGGAAAATGCAGGAATAAAAGCTGTCCGTCAATTCCTGCCGTTTCGCTGTTCCTTTTGTGCATCCAGATGAATATTCCAATCCTTCAGCAGTCATAATAATGGTTGCGAAATTAATAATATGATTTATTCAACTGATTGTGGTAGAATACTGTCGCATGCAGTTTTTTATGCAGGTGTTTTAAGAGTGCATTCTGCAGGAAGCTGTTTTGAGGTAGCAGACATGACTGAGTTGAATAAAAGGATGAATGTGAATCAGCGCCCTGATGACGGTGAAATAGAAATAGATCTTCTGGAAGTGTTTTACCAGGTGAAAAAGAGGATTGTCCTGCTGGCAGCGGCGGTTTTAATCTGTGCGCTGGCAGCGGCAGGCTATACAAAGCTTTTTATACCGAAGACATATTCCAGTACGGCAACGATTTATCTGACCCCGCTTGTCAATGAGACAGGCGACGTCAACTATACTTCACTGCAGACCAATACAAAGCTTGTCAATAATGTTGTAGCGCTTCTGAAGCAGGACAACATTATGGATCATGTGGCGGTGAAGTGCGGCTTTGACAGTGCAGCTTCCGTAAAGAAGGTTCTGTCAATCTCCAATCAGCCCAATACGGAGCTGATCGATATCAAAGCGACGACAAATGATCCGAATCTTTCCGAGGAGATTGCGACAGAGACGGTAACATATTTTATCCGTACGATGAAGCAGAATCTGAATGTAAAGAATATTGAAATTGTTACACCGGCAAAGGCAAACAGCAAACCGGTCGGTCCGTCTTTATCGCGGAATACCGCGATCGGCGCACTGCTCGGATTTGTGGGGTTTGCGGCATATATCCTCTTTACGGTCATTACCGACAAGAGAGTCAAGAGCAAGGAGGAGGCAGAAGACTTCTTCGGCGTGCCGGTGCTGTGTCAGCTGCCGGTGATTAAAGAGAAATGAAACCCCTGATTGATATGCATTCGCATATCGCATGGGGTATCGACGACGGGATGCCGTCCATGGATGATGCGGTAAAATCTCTGATTCAGGCAAAGAATGACGGGATCGGAATTATCCTTTCAACACCTCACTGTGTGCCCGGTCAGACAGATGAGGAAGGCATCAATGCCATGTATGCAAGACAGAAGGAACTCTGGATTCTTGCAAAGCAGTACGGCATAAAGGTTTATCCGGGTGCCGAAGTATTTATGAATGACTTCTTCACGGAGTCACTGGACAACGGATGGTACCGTACCATAAACGGTACAAAGTATCTGCTGGTTGAATATGATGTGACAAATGATATTCATACCTTCAGTGACAGAGACGAATGGCTTTATGAGGTCCGCATCAGGGATATGATCCCTGTGCTGGCACATGCAGAGCGTTATTTTCACAAAGGTGTTGACTGGGATATCGTAAATCAGTGGCGGAATGACGGCACCGTAATACAGATGAACAGGACATCACTGATGGGATACCACGGAGATCTGATCAAAAAGAATGCAGTGGAACTGCTTCATGCCGGGATGATCGACATGGTGGTGACGGATACGCACAGAAGCTTTAAACCGAGATGGGAAATGCTGAGTGATGCGTATCAGTGGATAGAAACAGATATGGGTGAGGAAACAGCGGATCTGCTGTTCCGCGGCAATCCGGCAGCGGTGCTGAAAGGGGAGGCCGTAACTCATCCTTCAGGGAAAGCAGGGAAAGAAACATGGCTGGAAAGAACAAAAAAGCTGATCAGTTTGCGTTGACGGAAGCGTTTTTAAGACTTCGTTCAAATATCGAATTCTCGGATCTTGATGAAGTGATGCAGGTAATCAATGTTGTATCAACGAATCCGGATGAAGGAAAATCAACAGTTTCGACAAATCTGGCTATGGCATATGCCAAGAA
>JAILGV010000047.1 GCA_024696355.1 Solobacterium sp. | reverse complement strand
GCATTCTCATTCAACTTTGCAAGTGATTTTTCCCAGAGATCCCAATACTCATCGGAATCGTACTGGATCTGACTTACAATCAGTTCCGTGCCTGCAGGAATCTTCGCTTCCTTTGTATAAGAAACAGTAATCTTGTATTCATCTGTTTCAAATTCAAAGCTTCCTTCCTCGTCAACGATGATTGCGCGGCCGATTATAATTACATGTTCTAAATGTAAAAAATCTGATAATTAATAATATCTACAAATGGCAGAAACAGTGAAAGCACTGATTAAATGAACAAAATAAAAATTCGTCCATAAAAGAACGGTATTACTACAATTGAAAAAACCCTCATAAAATCGCTGTTTAGAGCAATTAATATGAATATTCAATAAATTTGATCTAATAAAAACAGACAGCGTATGTAATATAATCGACGTCTGTTCATAAACCTGCCGCAGGCGAAAGGAACATTATTCATAAGAAGTGAATCGAATTGCATTGTATAATAATAAGGTATGAGTGAATCAGCAGGGCAGAAAAACAGCGCTTCGTTCTTCAATACTCTGAGCACATTGATGCAGAGGAGGAAGGACGGCACTTTCGGTGAGATTATTGAGGACTGGAAGTGGATATTCGGCTATTCCGCACATTATAAATGGGCGATTGTTTTATATACTCTGCTTGGCATATTCAGTACAACCATGGGTCTAGTCAGCAGTGTGGCGAGTAAATACGTCATTGATATTATCACCGGCTACCAGTATGAAAAACTCGGGCTGATGATTGCACTGATGGTGGGAAGCGCAGCTTTTTCCCTTGTATTCAGAAGTCTGATCAGCCGTCTGAATGCGAGGATCAGTATCCGGATCAATCAGGAGATTGAGGCAGATATCTTTACCAAAATTATCGAATCTGACTGGATGGAGATCGGAAAATATGAAGCGGGTGATATCCTGCACAGATTCAGGGGAGATATCGGCACTGTCAGCACGAATGCAGTTTCCTGGGTTCCGAATATTGTTATTGCTCTGTATAATTTCCTGGCTACTTTCCTGGTGATCTGGCATTACTCAAAGATCATGGCGATGCTTTCGTTTCTTAGCGCACCGGTGATGCTGCTGATGTCAAAATTCCTGATCAGGAAACAGAGGGAATATAAAAGGAAAAGGGAAGAAATGGCGTCAAAGATGATGGGGTTTGAGGTGGAAACCTTCTACAACATGGACACCATCAAGTCTTTCGGCATTACCGACCTGTATACAAGAAAACTTCATGCGTGGCAGGAGAAATACAAAAAGATACTGCTGGAACACAATATGTTTACGATCCGTACCAATGTCTTTATGAATGTTCTCGGATCAGCCGTGCAGTATATTGCCTTCGGCTACTGCCTCTGGCTGTTATGGACGCATCAGATTACATACGGCACCATGACCCTGTTTCTGACGCAGCGTTCAAGACTTGCGGCTGCGTTTGAAAGTGTTGTCGGCATCGTTCCTACTTTCCTCAACAGTTCTGTATCTGCAAACAGGATCAGGGAACTGGCGGAACTTCCCAAGGAAAAGCATACAGAGGAAAAGGGTGAAGCCGGTGACAGCTATGAAGTGGTTATGGAAAATGTTGAATTCTCCTATGCCGGCCAGAAGGAAGTTATTAAGAATTCAAGCATTCATGTAAAGCCCGGTGAGATCATTGCACTGATCGGGCCTTCCGGAGAAGGAAAGACAACGATGCTCCGGCTGATTCTTGGTCTTGTACACCCGGATCAGGGCACCTTGTATCTGAAAGCATCCGACGGCAGAAAGATCGAATGCGGCATCGACAGCAGATATCTGTTCTCCTATGTTCCGCAGGGCAATACCATGCTCTCCGGTACCATAGCGGAAAATATGCGCATGGCGAAAGAGGAAGCGACAGATGAAGAAATCGTTGAAGCCCTGAAAACTGCATGTGCATGGGAATTTGCAGAAGCACTTCCCATGGGAATCAACAGCAGTGTCAGGGAAAAGGGAAGAGGCCTGTCCGAAGGTCAGGCACAGCGTGTTGCCATTGCGCGTGCATTGCTGAGAGATGCTCCGATTGTACTGCTTGATGAAGCGACATCGGCACTGGATGTGACAACAGAAAGAAAAGTGCTGGAAAATATCATGCAGAAGGATCCCAACAAGACGGTAATCGTTACGACACACCGTCCGACCGTCCTGAATCTGTGCAGCCGTATCTACAGAGTTATGGATAACCAGGTGAAGGAACTGAGTGCCGAAGAATCGGAAAAGATGGTGATGGACTTCTGATATGATTGATATGCATATTCATATACTGCCTGAGGTTGATGACGGTTCCAGGAGTCTGGAGATGTCCCTGGAAATGGCATCCGTCGCAGCCAGTACAGGCGTACATTCAATGATTGCAACCCCTCACTGCTACAGGGGACTGTACGAGAATTATGCTTCCGACCGTCTTCAGCACATATGGGACAGACTTCATTCTGCGCTTCACCGTCACGGCATTCCGATTCATCTGTATCAGGGAATGGAAATCATGGCCTG
>JAILGV010000183.1 GCA_024696355.1 Solobacterium sp. | reverse complement strand
TTGTAACGAGTTCCTTCTGTTCATCCGTCAGTGCTTCATACGCTGCACGGGCTGCTTCAACCGCAGCTTTGTCATCAAGCGTAACCGGCGACGGAAGTGAATCAATCATTTCATAAACTGCTTCGGCTGCCGCAGCGTCCTCTTTAAGCTTTGCAATCGCTGCTTCGGCATTCTCCAGAACTTCAAGATTTGTGACCAGAGCCTTCTGTTCAGGTGTCAGTTTTTCATATGCCGCACGTGCTTCCTCCACTGCGTCTTTGTCATCAATTGTGATATCATCCGGCAGATCCGCAATCAGTGTACTGACTTCATCTGCCGCCTCCTGATCTGCCGCAGGATCATATACGGTGACACTGCAGTCTGCCGTAAAGCCGCCGTCTTCGGTTGTGACCGTAACCACTGCCGTGCCTTCCGATACTGCAGTAACATTTCCGCTCTGATCAACAGTCACAGCAGAGCCGCTGCTTACGGACCATGTCACATTCTTGTTGTCTGCGCCTGCGGGAGATACCACCGCTGTAAGTTTCCTTGTTTCACCGACTTCCAGTCTGAGTTCTGATTCACTGAGGGAAACTCCCGCAACATGCACATCAGGTACGGGAAGTTCATAATAATGACTGCCCTTGAATGTACTGTTGTCATATTTTTCATACAGGTCATATCTGAGTCTTGTGCCCTCGACCTGAATGCCGTAGATATATCCGTCTGCTTTTTCCGACGAAGTAAGTGTATAAAGCTTCGTGCCTTTTCCGTCCGTTCCGATCATATACAGCGAATCCGCCGTACTGCAGAGAACCGCATCATTATATTTTTCAAGTGACGCATAATTGCCGCCCCACCAGCTGCTGCTGTTGTTGTAAACATTCCACCGGAATGTCAGGGAATATAGCTTCCTGCTGGAAGAAGTGGCATAGTCATATACATAGACGCCGTCAGTCTTTGAATCCGAGACATAATATGCTTTGTTTGAGATAACCGGGATATAGGAACTGCAGTCAGACCAGTAATAGCTGTCATAAGTATCCGAAGTCTGCAGGTTGTCATAAACCAGTTCATTGTCGGTATTGACCCAGTCTGTGCTTGAGTGATCTGTACCTACAATCCCCGCCTGATTTCTCAGGAAATTGCGGTGTCCGCAGTATCCCATATAGAAGTTGGAATAATCATCCCATGTATTGTCGATGTAATAGTATTCCCCGTTCAGCCTGACAAGATTCCATGCATGATTGAGTTCATTGCTTGAAATGACATCGCACTCAATTCCCAGTCTGTGCATCAGTGCCTCAAACGCTTCACTGTATCCCTGGCATACGCAGCTGCCTGTCACGATGGCATCGTAGGCATTGTATCTGCTGTAAGTCAGATCATATTCGACATGCGTCACCAGATAATCATGGATAAACAGGATTTTCTGCTCATCGTTCCATCCGGGATCAACCATGCCGAGAATTTCATTCATCCTGTCCCTGAATGTCTGGACTTCGGACTGCGGATATGCGGAATCATAACGCAGTGTAAGCGAAATAATATATGTGGAATACGAGTAGGAAAAGCCGTTCTGCAGATAATAGTATTCCGGATATTTGTTGTAGAAAGCCACAATATTCAGATTTCCGAATTCACTCGTCGTAACTTTGAGATCGGCGATATTCACGCTGGTCTGAAAGTTTTCCGCCGCCTGGGCCATTCTTCTGAATATCTCATTTCTGAGCGCCTTCTGACTGTCGGTAAGCGCCGCAATCGAGGCGTCATAGGAAAGCAGGCCGCCTTCGCCGAGAACAACCGCCTCCTCATAATATATTTCTTCTTCATTCTCCGGAACCGTTTCTCCGGTATCCTGCGTCTGAGAAACTTCCGCAGCCTGTACTTCTTCTGCAGGTTCCTCCTCTGCCGCGGGGACTTCGGGATCTGTTTCAGGCTGTTCACCTTCGGCAGATTCCTCCGGAATAACAGGTTCTTCCCCAGGGGATGCTTCATCTTCCGAAATCTCTTCCGGGATTTCCTGCTCCTCCTCTGAAATCTCTCCTGTTTCCGTAATATCCTCCGTTATTTCGGTTTCCTGTTCCGCTTCCGGCATTTCCTCTGCATAAACACTGACCGTGCTCTGCATGACGCTGAATGCCATTGCCAGACTCAATACTGACTTCAGTACTTTTTTCATGATTGTTCCTCCGGATCCGGTTGTCATCTGACGGTTAATCCAAATATCTCTGCTATCAATTGTAGTAAGAACCAATGTCCTTTTTCAACCGCATATCTCATCAAAAAACGGAAGAATATCATATCCTTCCGTTCTCTGTGTTTTTTCAGATCGTTCCTAATTTGCCTTGACCCATGTCCAGCCTTTGTCGGTTGCGATCCACTTGTTGTCGCCGATTCTGATCCAGTCATAATTCACGTTCTTCATGACTTCGTAGCAGTTGTATGTCTCGCCCTTTTTGACGGAGCCGACTACCTTGCCCGACAGATCCGGTGTGTTTCTGATGTTGATCTCATTTGCCTGGACGGTAATGGTGTTCTGCTTGGGCTGAGGTGCCGGTTTTGCGTCTCCGCCCTTGCCTTCATTTGCCTTGACCCATGTCCAGCCCTTGTCGGTCGCGATCCACTTGTTGTCGCCGATCCTGATCCAGTCATAGTCGTCATTTTTCTTTACTTCATAGCAGTTGACTGTCTGACCGTATTTGACGGAACCGACAACCTGACCGGTTGTGCTCGGCGTATTTCTGATATTGATTTCACCGACCTGAACAGTTACCGTGTTCTGACCCGGCTGCGGTGCGGGTGCCGGCTTGGCGTCTCCGCCCTTGCCTTCATTTGCCTTGACCCATGTCCAGCCCTTGTCGGTTGCGATCCACTTGTTGTCTCCGATTCTGATCCAGTCATAGTTGACATTCTTCATGACTTCGTAGCAGTTGTATGTCTCGCCCTTTTTGACGGAACCGACAACCTGACCGGAGAGGTCCGGTGTATTTCTGATGTTGATCTCATTAGCCAGAACCGTTACGGTATTCTGACCAGGCTGAGGTGCAGGTGCGGGTTTCGGATCTGCGTCTCCGCCCTTGCCGTCATTGGCTGTCACCCATGTCCAGCCCTTGTCTGTTGCGATCCACTTGCCGTCGCCGATTCTGATCCAGTCATAGTCATCATTCTTCTTTACTTCATAGCAGTTGACTGTCTGACCGTACTTGACGGAACCGACTACAGCTCCGGTGATGCTCGGTGCATTTCTGACATTGATTTCACCGACCTGAACGGTTACCGTATTCTGACCAGGCTGAGGAGCGGGTGCGGGTGCCGGCTTTGCGTCTCCGCCTTTGCCGTCATTGGCTGTCACCCATGTCCAGCCCTTGTCGGTTGCGATCCACTGGTTATTGCCGATTCTGATCCAGTCATAGTCATTGTTCTTCTTTACTTCGTAGCAGTTGACTGTCTGACCGTATTTGACGGAACCGACTACCTGACCGGTTGTGCTCGGCGTATTTCTGATATTGATCTCGTTGACCTGTACCGTTACGGTATTCTGTCCGGGCTGCGGAGCCGGTGCAGGTGACGGTTTGGCATCTCCGCCCTGTCCGTCATACGGATAGGATGTCAGCCATGACCATGACTTGTCGGTTGCGATCCATCTGTCTGTGCCTACCAGTACCCAGTCATATTCAGGATCATCCCTGTATACACCGTAAACCGGATAGCTCTTTCCGTTGGTTACATTTCCCACAACAGGCGCTGATGCACTGTGGTTTGTACGCACACGCAGACCGTTGACATTCACTCTGACCGTACCTCCGGCACCGCTGATTCTTGTATTGGCACCGCCGGTAATCTCATCTACGGTTTTGACATCCGTACCTGCAGGATTGTTTGTCGTAAATGCGCACCATGAACCGTTGTCTGCGATCCACTTGTTCTGTCCGATTCTGTACCATGTATAGCTGCCGGAATTCTTCATCTCATAGACTTCATAAGTCTTTCCGTTTTCAGCATAACCGAGATTTTCATCAGCGGCAGTAACGCCTGTGCGTACCGTCAGCTTGTTGACGAGGACCTTGACCTTGCCGATTGCCTTTTCCGCGGGAGCCGGAGTCTCGTTGTTTGAAGGCTGCGGTGCTGCGGAGGAATCAGGCGTGTTTGACGGAGCTGCCGTCGGGGCAGCGGTCGGGGTCGGCTGCACTTCTGCAGTGGGGGTCGGGGTCACAGCGGGTTTATTTCCGGAATCTTTGGACGGCGAGCATCCTGCACATCCGGCACAGCCCGCAAGAGCTGCCGCAAGTACTGCGATGATGAATCCCTTCTGGATTTTATTCATGGAAAAATCACTCCTTTCTGAATGATTTAATAATTCACAGTTACATTAAGTGTATCATTTAGCAGGTTTCATATGTATACCCGCAGACACTATTTTCTTTATCTTCCGAGAATCTTAATAATCAGACCGGCTATTTTTGTCTTATGCACAATATAGCTTCCGTGTCCCTCCTTCGGAAGTATCATGAGCTTTGCATTCGGAACGGCAAGGGCAATCTCCCTTGTCTCCTCCTCAGTCACCAGATCATTCTCACCTGCAATAACCGCCGCCGGGCATTGAATATTTGCGAGTTCCTTCCATGTGATCTGCGGCTCCTTCAGCATCATCTTCATTTTCTGATCCCGGGTGAGCACATACATGGTTCTGATAAATGCACGCAGAGGCGCCTTCACGCCCTTGGGCGTCATATTTGCACCGCTGGTGATCAGATAAGTAATCCGGTCTGTCTTCTGTGCGCACAGAAGTCCGAGAATTCCGCCGTCGCTGAAGCCGTAAAAAACAACATCCTTCAGATCCAGCGCATCCATAAACGCAAGCAGATCCTGCGCCATGTCCGCATAATGAAGCTCCGGCACTTTCTGACTCTGACCGTGGTCCCTTGAGTCAATCAGATATACCCGGTACATCTCCTTAAGTACATCGGCAGCTTCATTGAATATCGTATGATCCTCGGAATTTCCGTGTATCATCAGAAGCGGTCTTCCTTCGCCCATCACTTCATAATAAAGCTCCACGCCGTTCACGGTTATCTTCATATTCCTGTGCCTCCTCCTGTTATATGCCAGAAACATTCTAGCATGACCGCAGACCCGTGTATATTTATCATGACAGAATCTGACTTTTTTGCATAATTGTGCAGTCTGACTGTTATGATAGAGACAGGGAGAAAACAACATGATCAGAGCTTCCGGTAAGATTGAAGAAACACACAACAGCATTGACTTCAGCGAAGAAGAATCACTTGCCTCTGAACAGCCGTCCGGATCAATTCTTCAGAAGGAACAGGGAAAATTCTTCTGGGTATATGAAATGCCGATGCTGAAGAGCTTTTTCCTGCTGTTTGAAGTATGGAGGGCACTCGGGGCTGCATTTCTGACCGTGGCTGCATTAATGGTGATCATAAATCTTGTTTCGGGAAACGGAACCGGTTCCCTTTGGGAAGTTCTGATGCCTCCACTGATCCCCTTCGCCATTATCATGGTGCTGTCGGTTCCCGCATATTACATTGTCACAAAGGCAAACAACGGCAGATATACCGTGCTGTTTGAAATGGATGATGAAGGAATCGACCATATCCAGATCAAAACAGAAAAAGCAAGAGCCCTCGATCTTCTGACCGTCTTTGTCGGAAAAGCCGCCGGAAACAGAACAGCGACCGCAGCCGGCATGCTTTCCGCTTCCGGAGGCTCCCTGTACTCACGTTTCTCCTCTGTCAGAAAAATCCGTGCATATCCCGGAAAACACCTGATCACGCTCACCGGAAGGCTGGTGCGCAATCAGGTCTATGCGGATGATGAAGATTTTGACTTTGTTTATGACTATATCGTTTCCCGCTGTCCCGGGGCAGACGCAGGCTATATCGGAAAAAGGTAACAGCATATGAAAAAAAGAATCATCGTGATCATTGCCGCAGTATTCATCATCGCCGCATCAGGCTTTATCTTCCTTCTGATTTCGCAGCAGACACACGAAAACAGACCGTATGACCCCGGCACTCCCGCACCGGATCCGCACAGCGGACTGTTTGTCAGCGGATACGGGACAATGGAATTCAGCGGTGACGGAAAAAGCATTGTCATCGACTTCAGTCCGGAGCTTGCGGAACTGACCGGCCTGCCGGAGGGAAGAAGCGAAGGAACCTATGACTTCCTCAGCGGTAACCTGCCGCCCCACGGCAGTGTTCCGGTACGCTATGACACTGCCCATGAGATGCGTATTGCCGTCGGTGATGCCGCATCCGTCATTGATATGGGAACTGCTTCAGAGGACGGAAAAACCGGGCACACCGGCGTTAATACCGTAACCCCCGAAACCATTCCCATGCTGTTCCGTAATGACAGCGGATTCTTTGAAGTCACCTTCACAAAGCAGCCGCAGTGACTGTCACACAATTTCACATCGGCATGACATATTTTAAAAGCATGGCAGATGTATATTACAGACATGCAGGAAGAATAATCGGGTGCTGAAATTTCCTCCGTGCATATTTACCCATGGCCTCCTATTTTAGCTTGAGACAGAAAAAGGACCGCTCCGGTCCTTTTCTGTCTTTTATTCTGCAGCCTTTCTGCTTTCCCGCGCCTTTTTCCGGTACTGCTTCGGACTCATTCCGGTATCCTCCGCAAACCGCTTATAGAAGAAGCCCTTGTTGTGGTAGCCGACCAGCCAGGCAACTTCATCAACGGAAAAGTCCGTAGTTTCAAGAAGATGCTTTGCCCGGTTGATCCTGAGCTGAATCAGATAGGCGGAATATGTCATGCCTGAACTCTTCTTGATCAGATTGTTGAAATAATTCGGATGGAAATGGAACTCATCCGAAAGATCCTGCACAGTCACAGCCGCAAGGTTGTCATTCATATACTGGGTAATTGTCTCAAACAGGTTCTTGTAGTACTGTTCGATTTCCTTTTCCGAGAAATGATAGTTATAGTTTGCCGTCAGGAAGTCCATAAGCCGGATGACATATCCCTTTGAAATATCCATGTATCCGATCTTCTGCTGTCTGACTTCCGTGAAGATTGTGTAGATATACTGTCTGACTTCCGCTTCATAGCGGGATTCCGGAGAGAACTGCACAAAGTTCTCCTTCTGTCCGATCTTCAGGATATTCGTCCTCAGAAACTGCTGGAAGGGACTCAGGGAAACACTGGAAAGGAAGCCCTCCGTGAACAGTTCCCGGTCAATCCCGATATTCATGAAAATACAGTCTGATTCACTGACGATCTCATAATGATACGCATTGGAATGAATAAAGCAGACATCGCCTTCCCGGAATACGGTTTTCTGCCCCTCCACGTCAAGCATCAGATGTCCGGAAATAATATATCTGATCTCAATGTAATCGGAATAATACGGGATGATGTCGGTGTCCTGCAGTTCAATGCGGAATGCCTGCCCGTTTGAAAAGATCAGATTTGTCATGACACCGTCATGAAACTTCTGAACATAAATCACAATGTCCCTGGTGATCCTGTGAACATCCTTGTTGTTGATCTGCATGGAGGTGAATCCAAGCTCCGAAAACCCGTTTTTGATGCTCTCATAGTTTGAACGGATGGAACGGATTTCGGGATCGCTGAAGTATGTTTCAAAGAATTCTTTCATAATGCTTCCCGCCTGTCATCCTAATCTTATCATTTGTCCGTGGAATACGTAACAAAATCAGCAGTGCATCCGTGAATCCGTACTCGATCAGATGCTGATCAGCGGTTATGATCAGTCTGACAGGAAGAGACAGCTATGAAAATTACAGAACACTTATACAAAACAAGCGGAGTGGAATACGGAACAAATTCCAACACGTTTCTGCTTGAAACGGAAGACGGTCTGATCCTTTTTGATCTCGGCTTCGACACTGTGCAGTGGAATGCCATGACCGGCTGTGAAAAGCTTTGGGGGCTGCAGGAAAAAAAGAAGGCAGCCGCATTTCTCACCCACGGACACTACGATCATGCCGGCAATACCTTCCGTGCAAACCAGGAAAATATCCCGGTATACTGTGCGGACCCTGACGCAAGCAGAATTGAGAACGGCTGGCCGGAAATGGAGCGCCTGTTTCAGAGAAAATGGATCTGCGCAGACGTTGACCGCAGGATTGAAGACGGACAGAAATTCACCTTCGGAAACAGCACGGTAACAGCTTACGGGGCACCCGGGCATTCCCGCGGATCATTCGCCTATGTGATTGAAGCAGACGGGCACCGCGCTCTGTGCACGGGCGATATGTTCTATATCAGACCCAAACCGCCCGAAGATGATATTGAACTTGAACTTGCCTATATGGGCGGGGATGATTTCGATCTCGATGACTATATCAGTTCTCTGAAGAAAATGTCCTCGCTGCACTGCGACATTCTTCTGCCCGGACATTACTACGTATATTACGGAGACATCGATGCATTATGCAGAAAGGCCGCGGCCATGGCGGAAGCCGTAAAGGAGGAGAAATGATCACTGAAGAAAGAAAGCAGAAACTGCTCATGAACATCAGGAAGCTTTCCTCCATGCATGAGATCCAGAACACCATGGGAAGGCTGACGGCAGCCCTGAACTTCCAGAGAGCGGATGAGATTCTCTCATTCTTTGCCCTGGAGAGGGAAGACGTGTCGCTTGAATATGCGGACGAAGGCCTCTTTGAAGGAAAAGAGGCTGTATGTGCGGCAGTGCACGACATTATCGTCAGACCCGAAGAAAAGGGCTATATGCTGGATATGCAGCTGACAACACCGATGATTGAAGTCGCAGATGATGTAAAAACCGCAAAAGCACTGTGGTGGTGCCCCGGCATCGCCGCCGTGCCGACGGAAACAGACCCGCAGGCACAGTGGTGCTGGGGCATGACCGGCGTTGATTTCATTCTGGAAAACGGCACCTGGAAAGTCTGGCACCTGCATTATTTCCGTCTGATCCGCTGTGACTACAAAAAGGGATGGGTGGAGGACACCTCCATGATCAACCGTCTGAACACGCCGGTGCACCCTCTTTCCAAACCATCCACATATCACAATCCGTATTCACCGCTGTCAGTCAGGGACGGCATTCCCGCCTGTCCGAGACCTTACGCATCCTATGAAGACAGCGACAGAAACTGGATGCTGAACAGGGACAAGACAAAATGACGGACATCACTTTGCAGGATCTTGATCTTCTCAGCGAAGAAGAGTTTGAACAGATTGAACTGGAAACCGAACGGCTGATGTCGGTATGGGAAATCTGCAGTCTCAGAGGACAGGCCGCCATCTTCCATGATGACCAGCATATCGGCGAACACAGAAGAGAACTGAAAACACTGGATCATCCCCTGTTCAACAAAGAAGCAGAACTGAAATTCCGCTCAACGGCAGTCGTTGATTCCCTGGAGGGAAACATGCTGATACACCCGCTGACGACACCCGTCATCGAAGTCAGTGCTGACAATACCGCCGCAAGGGCAGTCTGGTGGTCGCTGGGCATTGAGGGACTCTCCAGATACAGGGAGACACCCATGGCGATTATCAGTGCCGGCATGGTTCCCGGCGTTCACCTGAAGGAAGAGGACGGATGGAAGATCTTCTCGGGAGCGTGGCAGAGAACAACAAAGAACGAATACCATGCCGGATGGGTTAAAAGCATGGTGCCCACCAATACCAGACCCCAGATCAGTAAGGAAGAGGACCGGCAGCGTCTCGGCAGATATGCCTATCAGAAGGACGAAATCCGGAAACCCGTTCCCTGTCCGCCGAAGAAGGACACATTCGGAGCATATCCGGAAAAGACGGATGACAGCTGGCTTCTGGATAATCTCAAAAATGAAAGACAGTGAAATAGGTAACTTTTTTAAAAAGGCAGATGCACTTACGTAATCGAATGAAGCAATGCGTTTGGGTATTCTGAAAATGCATAAAGCAAAAGCAGAGCCTGTAAAGATACAGGCAAAAAAAGGAGGAAACATGGCCAACAAAAACTATACCGAATTAGCAAATGCAATCATTGAAGCTGCAGGCGGAAAAGACAATATCGTCAAAGTATCCCACTGCTTCACACGCCTGAGAATCGATCCCGCAGACCTTTCCAAATGTGATGTTGAAAAGCTCAGAACACTGAAAGGCTCCAAGGGCTGCGTCGTAAACAACGGACAGGTTCAGGTCATCATCGGAACCGAAGTCGAAGAATTCTATCCGGAATTCCTGAAGGTTTCCGGAAAGAACGCCGAGGAAGCTGTCAACGAAAACCTTGATGCAAAAGAGGAAAGCACAGTCAACAGAATCCTGAACACCATCGCCCAGATCTTTATCCCCACATTCCCTGCCCTGGCTGCCGGCGGTCTTCTGAAAGGCCTTCTGGTAGCGCTGATGTTCAGCGGCAAGGTCAACCCTGCCAGCGGAACATTCACCATGCTGATGATGTTCTCTGATGCAGCGTTCTACTTCCTGCCGTTCTATCTCGCATTCACAACAGCAAAAGTATTCAATGTCAAGCCGGTCCTGGCAATGGTCATTGCCGGTGTCCTGCTTCATCCCACATATACAGGACTTGCCGAACCGTCTTCATTATTCGGCCTGACAGTTCCCGTCGTTGATTACAGTTCAACCGTATTCCCGATCATTGTAGGAGTCATTATCCTCTCCTATATTGATAAGCTCATCCGCAAGGTTGTGCCCGCAAGCTTTGCAGGCATCTTCGTACCGCTGATTGATCTTCTGATTACAGCCCCGATCATGCTCGTTCTTGTCGGACCTGCAGTCAACACCCTGTCCAATGTCATCGGCAATGCCGTCATCCGCCTCTATGAAATCAGCGGTGCCTTCGGAGGAGCAGTATTCGGAGCAGTTTATCCGCTCCTGGTCTTCCTCGGTCTGCATCATGCAGTTGTCCCTGTTGAACTCCAGTCCATCGCCGCAAACGGTTATGATCCCCTGCTTGCCATGTGTGCCGCTGCCAACGCAGCTGTTGCAGGCGCAGCCCTGATGGTCGCAATTGATTCCAGAAACAAGGAATTCAAGGGTCTCTCACTCTCTTCCGCAGTATCCTCATTCATCGGCATTACCGAGCCTACGCTGTACGGTGTCCTCGGTGTCCTGAAGCGTCCGTTCATCGGTGTCGCTGCCGGCGGTGCCGTCGGTGCAGCAGTCATGGCTGCCTTCAGAGTCTATGCCGTAGGTATCGGACCTGTTCCCCTGGCCGGCATCGCACTGTTCTTCGGTCAGAAATTCCCGATCTTCCTGATCGGAATTGCCGCAGCCGTTGCAGTATCCATGCTTGTCACTCACATTGTCAAATTCGAAGATGTAGAATTATAAGAAGTACAAGGGGATCCTCAGCGATCCCCTCTTAAATAAAACGGAGGTTCCCAATGAGATTTCCCGAAAACTTTTTATGGGGCGGCGCATTCGCAGCCAATCAGACGGAAGGTGCATTCGACGCTGACGGAAAAGGTCTTTCCACAGCTGATATCTTCCCGAAGGCAGACAGAAAAACAGGCGGTATGTTTTACCGCACATATGATCAGATCCTTGAAGCTGTCAGTGATCCCGACAGCATGAAATATCCCAAGCGCAGAGGCATCGATTTCTATCATCATTACAGGGAAGATATCGCCATGTTTGCCGAAATGGGCTTCAAAGCCCTGCGCTTCTCATTCTCGTGGCCGAGAATCTTCCCGATGGGAGATGAGGAAACACCCAACCGGAAAGGACTTGATTACTACAGAAATGTCATCAGCGAACTGAAGAAATACAACATTACGCCGATCATCACCCTGTCGCATTTCGAAATGCCGCTCAATCTTTCACTGAAGTACAACGGATGGGCAGACAGAAGACTGATTGAATATTTCCTTCGCTATGCCGAAACAGTGATTGATGAATTCCATGACGATATCAGATACTGGATCACATTCAACGAGATCGACGCAACGCTGCATATTCCCCTGATGGGAGCCGGACTGATTGAAGAGAAGACCGAAGACATTGAAAAGACAAAATACCAGGCCATTCATCATCAGTTCGTCGCCTCCTCCCTTCTGACAAAATATGTCCATGAACATTATCCGGATCTGATGATCGGATGCATGTCCACAAAGAATCTGAAATACCCTGCCACATGCAGACCCGAAGACTGCATGCAGTGGCTGTATGAAACAGAAGCGGATTCTGCATGCACGGACGTTCAGGTATTCGGAGAATACCCCTATGTATGGAAAACCATGTGGAGGAAAAAAGGCATCACCCCTGAAATCACAGAGGAAGATGCCGCCGTTCTGAAAAACAATACCGTGGACTTTGTATCCTTCAGCTATTATGCATCGCTTGTAACAAGCGCGGACGGATCAAAGAAGGAAAAGACTTCCGCCAACCTGCTTGTCGGAGAAAAGAACCCCTATCTCAGACAGACACCCTGGGGCTGGCAGATTGACCCGGTCGGCCTGCGCTTCTCCCTGAACCAGATGTATGACCGCTACAAGCTTCCGGTATTTGTTGCGGAAAACGGTCTCGGCACAATCGATGTTTTCGAAAACGGAACGGTCAATGATGACTACCGCATCGACTATCTGAGAGAACACATCCGTGAAATGGGAAAAGCCGTCGAAGACGGCGTGCCTGTCTTCGGCTATACCTACTGGGGATGCATTGACTGCATCAGCGCTTCAACATCCGAAATGTCCAAGCGCTACGGCTTCATTTATGTTGACCAGAACGACGACGGAAGCGGAACGCTGAAGCGGTATCCGAAAGCTTCCTTCCGCTGGTATCAGAAAGTCATCGCCTCCAACGGAGAAGATCTGGACTGATCACTTCCCTGTCGTTATGACAGGGTTTTCTTTTACTCTGCCGCAATGTTTTCCAGAATCCACGAAAACAGATCGTGGTTTCTGTCATTGTTTTCGCTTCTGCCGATGCAGCTGATGCTGTAAATTACTTTCCCTTTTTTGAACAGTGCTGTTTCAACATGCTGCGTCACATCAAAGCGGCGGTATGAGAAACTGTAACCGTGTGCTTCATATGAAGAAACGGATGTTTTAAAGAAACCCTCCGGCTGATAATCAAAGCCCTCATGAACTTTCGCTGTCAGCTTTTCATTATTGACGGCAACTTTTTCCATATCAGCCAGCCAGGCTGTAAGACCGTTCAGATTCTGCCACAGAACTCTGAGGATAATATGCTGTTCCTTATCCCAGATACCCCAGCAGCTCCCTTCGGAGCCCGGAAATGCCTGATGAAGCTCCTCCTCATCCATGACATGAAAGCCTTTCGGCACGGGAAACATGATTTCCTGATTTACTGCTGCCTTTTCCATACGCAAAACTCCCTGTGAATATCATATATTATTCAGCGGAAACACAGAAAGAACGAAATTCTTTCCGACATTCCGGCATCTTCGATTGTATTTATAGTGAAGGGAGGACAGAAAGCATGTCACAAACAATGCGGCTGACAGACACAGAGATCGCGCAGATCTACAGCCGTCATGTCAGAACAGTTTACCGTGTCTGCTATGCGTTCATGAAAAATCCCGCCGATACGGAAGATGCCGTGCAGGAGACGTTCTGCAGGCTGATTGACAGAAAGCCTGTACTGGAAAGTGAGGAACATGAAAAAGCATGGCTGATCAGGACCGCATCCAATATCTGCAGAAACAGCCTGCGCAGCTGGTGGAGAAAACGGGAGAACATCGATGATTACTATAATCTGCCGGATACAGGGGAAATCCGTACCGGTGACACCCTCCGTGCCGTTATGTCTCTTCCCGACAAATACAAGACACCGGTATATCTGTATTACTACGAAGGATACAACAGCAGGGAAATTGCCGGAATACTGAAAAAGCCGCAGTCAACAATCAGAAACTATCTGCACGAAGCCCGCAGAATTCTCAGGGAAAGGTTAGGTGAAGAATTCGATGAAGAGTAAAATGATCATTCAGGCCTGGAACATGGCGGAACCCTCTGACAAAGCAGAAAGACGCATGCTTGAGGCAGTGCTTGAGAAAAATCATTCATACAGAAGACGTACGGACGGATACCGCATCCTGCGTCCCGTTCTGGCAGTGATCCTGCTGATGTTCATGACGGGCATCACCGCCGCAGCCGCACAGCGCGGTCATTTCCGGGATATCTTCAGCTTCACGCATGCCGTAACAGGAACGGCATATGAAAATGCCGATGATGAAATCACCGTCACTGCAGTACCGGAGAAAACCGGCATTGCCGTTACGGCGGTTCCGGCAGACATGAGCCGGGCACCGTACAGGGAAATTGAAGAATGGAGGATCAGCCGCTGCACGTTATGTGATCAGGACGGCAGGATCATTGATGAAAACCCCGTGACCGCATGGGCACCGTGCATCAGCGGAACCATAAACATCACCATTCCCGTCACCGATATGAAGCCCGGAACATACCGTCTGACAATCACTGAATTTACCGGACGCAGAAAAGCTGATCAGGACCTTCCCGTTTCCGGAACATGGGTCTGTGAAATCACTTACTGAAGAACATCTCCCTCAGGGAGATTTTTTTTATCAGCACTGATTTCCGGCACATTTTTGCATGGCTGTTTCTGCATTTCACCTGCAGATATCTGCCTCCTGCCGCCGGAACCATGACAGTAAATATTCCGCCGGTTATACTGTTTCCGTAAAAGCTGATGTGCACTCAGCAAAAAGGGAGTTCTCTTATGCAGGTCAAAATCGAAATGTCTCCGGAGCATGCATCACCGCATGCGGTCATATATACAGACCGGATAACACCGGAAATACAGCGTGCCCTGGACATACTGCAGGCAAAAGACGCGCCTGTTCCGGCAGAGCGCGGCGGCCGTACGTTCCTGCTTGCCCGCAGGGACATCTGTATGATCCGGGTGGAGGACGGAGAAACAAAAATCTATACAGAAAATGAAGTGTTCACCACGCGGAAACGCCTTTACGAATTACTGGATCATCTGGGCGGCGGTTTCATGCAGATAAATAAATCCTGTGCCGTCTGCCTTTCCTTTGCAGAAAGCGTGGAGGCCGGTTTCGGAGGAAGCCTGCTTCTGAAAATGAAAAACGGACTGTCAGATTACGTTTCCCGGAAGTATCTGCCTGACCTCAGAAACTATCTGGGTATTTAGGAGAAAAAAACAATGAAGAACAAAGATAAAATGGCATTTGTGATCAGCCGCACCAAAACCTCAGTGGCTGTCTCATCGTTTCTGTTTCTGCTCGGTTCCATGATTGCCGATCTTAACATGGGCGGAGTTTATTCCGTTTCCGGTTATTCGGTCACGAAAATGGCTCTCGGCAGCCTGGGAATCGGGCTTGGGTTCGGCCTTCCCTGCATTGTCTACACCAGCGAAAAGCTGAGCCGTCCCGTGCAGATATCGGTTCACATGGTGACCGGCTGCACGGTCATGCTGGCAGCTGCATCCCTTGCCGGCTGGATCCCGGCGGACAAGGGCCTGCTTCCCTCCCTGCTGGCGGTTTTGTCCATGCTGGCGACCGCATTTGTCATTGCGGTCTTAACATACCGCCGTCAGAAGAAGCTGGCAGAAAGAATCAACCGTGAACTGAAGCAGAGAAACAGCATGAGCGCTTTGTGATGCAGAGATTCCCGGATACACAAAAAAGCAGCCCGTCGGGCTGCCTGCTTTAAGCATTCATCAGCTTTTCTGAAGATGTTTCCTTCTTCTCAGATACGGAAGCAGTGATTCACGGTACATAAACAGCAGGATCGCAACAAGAGGAACTGCCAGGAAAATACCCAGAATACCGTATATCTTTCCGCAGATAATCACCGAACCGAGTGAGAATACCGCCGGTATGCCGAGCGTATTGCCGAACATCTTCGGCTTTACGATATAGCCGTCGATCGTCTGCAGGATCACCGTCAGGATCAGAAACCACAGCACATAAATCGGATCAGCAAACACAAGAATGACGGAACCGATGACAGCACCGATCACCGGACCGATTGACGGCAGAAGATTTGTCACACCGACAACAACCGATACCAGCGGAATATACGGCATGCCGAGAAGCATCATGCATACTGCATTGACTGCCCCGACTATCACGCCGTCAAGCAGGTCACATCCGATATAGGAAATCAGAATCTCATGACACCTTTTCCAGAAGGCATTATGTGTTTTATACTTCTCTTCGCCGAGCAGTGCCAGCCTCAGCTGGGAATATCCTTCGAAGAGATTCTTCTTGTCCAGCAGAAGATACAGGGCAATGATAAAGCCGATCAGAATATTCACAATCGATGTTCCCACATTAATCGTCTTGTTCATAATTTCCGCCGCATTCTGTCTGACATAATCAATGATATAGGTCATGGCCTCATCCAGATAACCGCTCAGCACCGACAGATCCATATGCATATATTCACTGAAGGCATTCAGATTTTCTAAAAGATTGTCAATTACTGTTTCATTCTGCATAACCGTAATCAGTGACCGGATACTGCTGATCAGTGCAGGCACAATGATGCCGAATGCCCCGATGACAATTACAAGAACCAGGACAACAGTCATCAGAACGCTTAGGGAGCGCCGTCTGCCGTCAGACAGGCGTCCAGACATTCTGCCTTCAAAATACTTAACAATCGGATCAAGCAGATAGGCCAGCACCAGACCGATCAGAACAGATTCAAAGATCTTGATTACAGACGCAAACCATCCGTATATTTCACCGATATGATTCAGCACCATAAACAGCACAACACCGCTGCATATTGCCGCTGTATTCGCAACCCATCTTTTCTCAAGCAGTTCATTCCATTTTTTCATAGCTTTTTCTCCTGAGACTACCGAACAGTGTAACAGAGATTATTATAAGCTTTCTGTCTGTTTTTTGTATACGGCACAGATGCCCGGCCGATAAGTTGTTTTATTCCATGATGAGATACATAATAAATATAGTGGAGGAATAAACGACATGCCGATACATATAGAGAATGAAGCACAGCGCTGCCTGCAGTGCAAGGTTCCGATGTGCTCAAAAAACTGTCCGATTCACACGCCGATACCTCAGGTGATCGCCCTGTTCAAGGACAAAAAAGTCATGCAGGCCGGAGAGCTGCTGTTTCAGAACAATCCGATGAGTGCCGTCTGTGCCGTGGTATGCAATCATGAAGCACAGTGCCGCGGACACTGTGTGCTTGGAAGAAAAAGCACACCGATAGAATTCCACTATATTGAGCATTTTATTTCCGATGCATTCCTGGACCGTTACCGTCCGAAAAACATTGAAAAGAACGGAAAGCGCTGTGCTGTGATCGGTTCCGGTCCTGCCGGACTGACCGCCGCAATCATTCTTGCCCAAAAAGGGTATGATGTTACGATCTTTGAGCGCAAGAATCAGATCGGCGGAATGCTGAGGTACGGAATTCCGGAATTCCGTCTTCCGAAATCCGTGCTGGACCGTTATCAGAAACTGCTTCAGAGACTGGACGTCAAGATTCGTCTTAACACGACAATCGGCGGAGCACTGCGTATTGACAATCTCTTCCGTGACGGTTATTCCGCAATCTTTGTCGGCACCGGCGTATGGCGTCCGAACACGCTCGGGATTGAAGGTGAATCCCTGGCAAATGCACACTTCGGCATCTCCTATCTGGAAAATCCGAAGCATCATGAACTCGGCAAAACAGTCGCAGTCATAGGCATGGGCAATGTCGCGATGGATGTCGCCAGAACCGCATTCCGCAACGGAGCGGAACGGGTCATGATGTTCTCAAGAGACGCACATGCGACCGCAAGCTCCCATGAAATGTCCTATGCAGAACTCGACGGCGCAGAATTCATCTACGGCAAGAGCATCCGCAGAATTACACCGGAAGGACCGGTATTCTCAACTTCCGTTCTGGATGAAAACGGAAATCTGACCGGAATTCAGGATGATGAAGAACTGGTTCCCGCAGATTCGGTAATCATAGCCATCAGCCAGGGACCGAAGGACAAGCTGATCATGAGCACGGAGCATCTGGAAGGCACAAGCAGAGGTCTGCTGATTACAGATGAAAACGGCATGACTACCGTTGAAGGCGTCTTTGCGGCAGGCGATGTTGTCACCGGACCGCTGACCGTAGTCCATGCGGCAGAAGCAGCAAAAAAAGCGGCAGAAGCCATGATCCGCTATATGGAGGAAAAAGCCTGAATTATCTGCATATATCCTGTCCGTACCGGACAGGATTTTTCATTTACGCACAATCACGGTGATCTCTGCCTGACAATGAAGACAACAGATTAGTTTCTGTTCTGCTCTGTTTTACTGTTTCTGTCCATGTACAGTTCCACACGTCTGTAAAACTCTTTCTCACCGGCAGGATCGGTAGAACCGTCTTCCTTCAGCTGGCAGCTTAGTGACAGGACTTTCTTTCCGTTCTTCCACAGTTCGTAGAAATGAGAGGGTGCGCCGAAACTGAAGCTTCCGAT
>JAILGV010000174.1 GCA_024696355.1 Solobacterium sp. | reverse complement strand
TATTACATTGAGAGATGATCCGTCACTCAAAGATGCGGCGGCAGAATGGTTCCACAGCAAATGGGGTGTGCCGAAAGAAGCCTACCTGCAATGCATGGAAAGCTATCTGAATAACGAAACAGAATACGGATGGTATCTGTGCATGGACGGAAACAGGATTATCGGCGGAACAGGCGTTATAGAAAACGACTTTCATGACAGAAAAGATCTGAGCCCGAATATCTGCGCCGTGTATACGGAAGAAGCGTACCGCCGCAAAGGTGTCGCGGGACGTCTGCTTGATATGGCGGTGAATGATCTGAAATCCAAAGGTATTGCACCTGTCTATCTGGTGACGGATCATACCGGCTTTTACGAAAAATACGGCTGGGAGTTTCTCTGCATGGTACAGGGAGACGGTGAAACAGAGCTGTCGCGGATGTACATTCACCGATAGGCCAGCTGTGATATACAGCAGAAGGATCCGCCGGAAAGACGGAGATGAAATTACAGTCAGAAGTAAATATGGCGGACAAGCATTTTAAAAAGTTGAATCAGTAAAAGTGACTGATTCGGATCGGAGATATATGACAGAAGATCGCAAAGACAGAACAAGGGCTGCCCGGCGCAGTGACTGGAAAGCAGAGCCCATGCCTGAAAGGCATGATACTTTCGTGCTGAACAGGGCTTTCAGTAAGGAGGAAATGGATGCTCTGCGCCGCGGCAATATTCCGCAGGCTATGGAGGACAAATGGTTCTGGTACATGGAGGGATCAACGCTCTGGGCACACCGCAGCTGGACGGGACACTGCATTTACCGGATAGATTTCAAGGAGGACAATCATCATATTGTGACGGTCAACCGTAATCCTGAACAGTACAGGCGCACCAGTATCGAACAGGACATTGAGTCCCTGAACAATCTTTTGGACTGGTGGACAGAGACTCCCTACGATCACTATAGTGAGTGGCTTTCGGAAACATACAGTGCGCTGAAGAAAGCAGGCAGGGCATAACAGAATACAGTCCGGGCGGAAGAACGGGCAGACAAAAGAGGAGGAACCATGTATCTGGAAAGAGTCACGGAGAAAAACATCGATTATGCTGTTTCGGTACAGGGGGAACTCTTCCCGGAAGAAAACGCAAGGGCAAACTACGAGGAATCTCTTGAGGCTTCATCGGACTTTGAATACTATCTGGTTTATGAAGACGGGGTGTGCGCGGGCATCACCGGGCTTTACCGGTATCCGGAGGATCCGGAAAGTGCCTGGCTGGGATGGTTCGGAATACGGGAAGGCTTCCGGAGAAGGCATCTCGGTTCTGCGGTTCTGAAACTGTTTGAGGAAGCGGCGGCCGGGAAAGGGTTCCGGTTTGCACGTCTTTATACCGACGCTGAGAACAATGACACGGCAACTGCCTTTTATAAGTACAACGGATATACCGGTGAACCGTATCTGAATCTGCAGGATCCTGCCAGCGCAGAGGAAAGAATGCTCATTTTTTCGAAATCTCTGACAGACGGTCCTCTTGTTTTATGGAATAACAGAAATATTCATCTGACAGAACAGATCGCCAGACAGAAGAAATACAGCGGATGAAGCGAATGTTCTGATGATATTCAGCCACAGCCGGACGGACCGCGGAGACAGTACTGCCCGGTTTCTCTCCGACTGACTGTAAATAAATGCATGGATATAATAAAAACAGCATCTGCTGTTAATGAACGGGGGCGTTGTATGGCTGACAGAAATCATCTGGTGTTTGTATTTGTTCACGGCCTGTCCGGATGGGGCAGTTATGACAGAGCGTATAAACGGATGCCCTATTGGGGAATGCGGAACGGGGATCTGATGGAACAGCTCCGTCAGGCTGGCTATGACTGCGTCTGTGCGTCCGTGGCTCCCTCCGGCAGTGCATATGACCGGGCGTGCGAGCTGTATGCACAGCTCAGCGGAAGCCGGACAGATTACGGCGAAGTCCACAGCAGAGCATACGGGCACAGCAGATACGGAAGGGACTTCACGGGAATTCCGCTGATTCCTGTGTTTGATGAGAATACCAGGCTTGTTCTGATCGGCCATTCATTCGGAGGTGCGTCAATCCGCATGTTTGCCCATATTCTGGAACATGGTGTTCCTGAAGAGCAGGGGGAAGACTGTTCACCGTTCTTCCTCGGCAGAAGAGGCCGGAATCTGGCAGTGCTTGCCGCAATTGCGGCACCGCACAACGGAACAACCGCATATGACATGTATGATGATCCTTCCTTTGATCCGTCGTCCGTGAAGAGCACCTGGCTGGATGACAGGGCGGCGGCTCTGATGAGCAGATCAACAGAAAAGAATGTTCCGCAGAACCCCGAAGACAGTGCGGCGTATGACATGCATATCGATCATGCGCTGGCTATGAACCGGAAGATGACGCTGTCCGCACATGTCTATTATTTTTCACAGCCGTGTGAGATCACCGTGAAAAATCCCGACGGCACATACAGTCCGGCTTCCCGCCAAACAGAGCCGATGTTCCGGCGTACGGCGAAACGGATGGGAGCCTATTCCGGCAGAACCGCCGGCGGCTTCGTGATCGATGAGAGCTGGCGTCCGTCAGACGGTCTGGTGAATACGGTTTCTGCGGCATATCCGATCGGAAATCCGCATACAGCATTTGATCCGGAACACATTGAACCCGGTATCTGGAATGTCTTTGAAACATATCACGGGGATCATATGGCGCTGCAGGGAGGGATGATGCTGAAGCACAAAGTCCTGCCGTATTATACGCAGCTGCTGGAAATGATTTCGTCCCTGCCGGTGAAATAACGGCACTGCATACAGCCGTGCAGGAAAAACAAAGGTATGACTTACGGCAAGTCATACCTTTCTTGGTATTTACCATAAAACCCCCAGCTAGGCTGGGGGTCAGGACAGGCTTTAGCGGAGAGATCATGAAAAAGGCAAGCCTCCTGTATAATTTCGCGTGTGGTCCGCGAAAACTACAACGAAGAGATAAGGGAAGAATGCCATGAATAATTATACAGATGAGTTACATAGTGTGTCACACACGAAATGGAGATGCAAGTATCACATCGTGTTTGCACCGAAATATCGCAGGAAAGCGTTCTATGAAGACAGGAGGCTTGCCATCGGCGGGATATTGAGAGACTAATGTAATTGGAAGGGCGTAAACATCATCGAGGCGGAGGTATGCATAGATCATGTACACATGCTTGTGGAAATACCGCCGAAGATGAGTGTGTCAGGATTTGTTGGTTTTCTGAAATGGAAAAGCAGCCAGATAATATATGAGCGGTTTGCGAATGCGCGGTATAAGTATCGGAGCAGGGAGTTCCGGTGTCGGGGATATTATGTGGACACGGTA
>JAILGV010000173.1 GCA_024696355.1 Solobacterium sp. | reverse complement strand
CGGGTAAAAATATATCAAAAAAAGATTGCATAATTTTATCAAGTAATGTATTATGTTTGAGCACGCCTCCATAGCTCAGTCGGTAGAGCACTTGGCTGTTAACCAGGGTGTCACAGGTTCGAGTCCTGTTAGAGGCGCCATATATGAAAAGAGGATTTGCAGAGAATGCAGATCCTCTTTTTCGATTCGAAAGATTAGTACTATCTGTTGCCTTTTTTGAGTTTACGGATCAATACCAGAAAACACTTACCCGCTCACATCCTTCTCTCCTGAATGACATTGGAGTAACACATTCCCAGTCCTACTGAAGCAGTTTTCTTGGTCGACGAGTAATATATATCGAATAATCCAAATAATAATCCTGCACTCAGCACAATATACCTAACAATGCTTGGAACATTCGGTGTGACTGCAGACAGTTTCAATGTCCGGATTACGGCGTTCACCGGTCTGCTTGTTTTCGTGATTCTTCTCCTGACGGCTTACAGTCTGATGAAAACCGCATCCCGCAGATGAACTGATCGTTCCGAATGATGGCATCTGTTATTGATTTTCGGATCGAAAGAAAACCGGAAACACTGTATTTCTGCAGGAGATTGAATATAATATAAGCAGGTTAGTTAATGCTAACGCGTTCGCGGTTTTTAACGGCGGATGTATTTTTTTGGGTTACAGTTAGACAAGACTAACATTATGGCGTAAAGGGAATTGCTTATGTTTATCAACGAATACGGAAACAGGAACGATCCGACGGTCATTCTTCTTGCTCCGATGATGGTATCCGGCTCGGATCTGTACGGGCTGATAAAACCGTATCTTCAGGGTTCCTATCACATTATCGCCCCGGATCAGGGCGGGCACGGGAAAGCCGGAGCTTATATCAGTGCTGATGAAGAATATCAGACATTGAAAAGATTTCTGCTTGAATCAGACTGCAGAACAGTTGAATTGGTCTATGGGGCGTCTCTTGGAGTTGCAGTGGCATACCGTCTCTTTATGGATCCTGTTTTTACTGTCCGGCACGCCTGGTTCGACGGCGTTGCCCTTTGTAAAAATGCGCGTTTTCCGGAATGGTTTATGAAGAGGCTGTTCAGAAGCCGCAGGAAGAAGCTTGCAAAATCACATTTGGAGGCATCGCCGTCTCTTGTAAAAATGTACGGCTTTGATTTTGCGAAGATGATGACGAAGAATTTTGAACGCATCACAGAAAGCGACATTGACGCAATCTGCCATGCCTGCTGTCATTATGATCTCAGAAAGCTGACGGACGGGGAACAGGCAAAGCTGCATCTGGATTTCGGAGAGAAGGACTTCGACTGGAAGTATTCCAAAAAGACCGTTCCGGTATTTATGCCGAAGGCGGAGCTTAAGATCCGAAAGGGATATGCGCACTGCGGTTATATGGCGGCGCATCCGAAGGAATATGCGGCAGAGCTTGAAGCATTTACTGGAAGACATACTGCACACATATAAAAACTGATAAGCAGACATTATTTCTGAATGGGAAGGACTTTGTAAATCAGACGGGGAACCGGAAAGTACCGGAGAGTGATCATTTATGAAGAAATATGAACCAAAACAGATGGCGGCATCAAGCCGCTATCAGAACTATCTTCCGACTTTATCTGAAAAGATCCGGCAGGAAGTTTACAGCAGGATGAATGAACTGCTGAGGGAAGAAAAAGAATACTGTGATAAGGGCAATTATGCACACATGTCCCAGATCATTACATCCGTTGCCCTGTATGAAGTCCTTCAGAAGCACGGATATTCCGAGGCAGAGGCATATCGGATCGTATCTGAAGAGATGTGGAAGTTCCTTGATCCCTCCGGCATGCAGAAACTGGCCGGAAAGAGCTTCTTTCTGCTGCTGATGAAAAAGATCGTTCCGTTTGGGTTTAAAAAGGGCTCCGGTTACGGCTGGCGCTACACATGGCACACGG
Source organism: Solobacterium sp. (assembly GCA_024696355.1). Classification (GTDB taxonomy): domain Bacteria; phylum Bacillota_I; class Bacilli_A; order Erysipelotrichales; family Erysipelotrichaceae; genus Bulleidia. Next base: position 6,096 of record JAILGV010000173.1, on the reverse strand, counting down.
ATGATCCAAAGGATGAATTCAGCTTTGAATGCAATGAATGCATCTATGCGAAGATCCTCGGACGAAGAGGATTGTTGAAGCTCGGGGCTATGTGCTGCTATGCGGATATCATCAATTACGGAAATCTTCCCTACACTGATTTCATACGCACCAAAACGCTCTGTCAGGGCGGCGATGCATGCGATTTCAGATTTGTCCGTCACAGGACGGATGCCGGTGAAGGCTGGGAAAGGAGCAAAAGCATATGAGCAGGTTTGAAGGTGTGGCGGATACCATGTATATCCCCCTGACGGCAAGAATCTATGTATCAGAGCACTTTCCGGAATATTTTCGGGATGACATGGCTGTTTCGCTGAAAAGCGAAATGCCCTATGAGGAGATCGCATCAAAGTCCAGTGAATATTACCAGATGGCCGGAGCCTGCCGTTTCTATAACACGGACCAGATGGTAAAGGCTTTTATCGGAAAGCACGGAAAATGCAATGTCATCAATATCGGCTGCGGCCTGGAAACTGCGTACTTCAGGATCAAACCGGATCCGCAGAAAGTCATCTTCTATGAGATGGATCTGCCGGAAGTAATCAGGGTAAGACGGAAAGTGCTTGGGGAAAGTGAAAATGAAATCCTGATTCCCGGCGACATGTTTGACTTTGCCTGGGCGGAAAGCATCGATAAAAGCCTGCCGACGCTTGTAACAGTGATCGGTGTTTTCCAGTATTTTGATGAGGAAAAAGTCATCGGCTTCCTGAAGCAGCTGAAAGAGGTTTTCCCGGAAACGGAAGTAATTTTCGATGCTATGACGGGCAGTGCGGTCAAGTACGCTAACAAGTACATCAAAAAGACCGGCAACAACGACGCCATGCTGCATTTCAGCGCAGATAACGGACGGAGCATAGCAGAAAAATGCGGCATGAAGCTTCTGGAGGAGCGGCCTTTCTTCGGGGCTGCCAGAAAGCAATTAAAACGGAAGCTGAAGCTTTACACCCGCATTGCCATGAAGGTCGTGGATGAAAGCGGCAGAAGAGGGTTTCTTACACATTTGAAGGGATGACGGTTCATGAGCGGGACTGCTGCAGCAATGCCGCTTATGTTTTATCTATTGGTTAGATATAGCTAACCAATAGAGTCAGATAAAAAAGTAACAGTAATGTGTATCACTCATATATCAGAAAAAAGGAGGATCTTTAATGAAGAAAAAAAGTGACCTATCCGTATTGCTTGACTATGCTGGCAGCTGCAGGGGGCTGACTTTTCTGGGACTCGGTCTGTCAGCCGTATCCATGATTCTGGGGATGCTGCCGTATATCTGCATCTGGCTGGTGGCACGCGAATTAATCGCTGTGGCTCCGGACTGGAAGTCGGCAGCCGGCATTTCCCGGTACGGCTGGATGGCATTCATCTTTGCCTTTGCGGGGATCATCGTCTATTTCGCGGCGCTGATGTGCACGCATCTTGCAGCTTTCCGTACGGCAAGCAACATCCGCAAGGCAGGTATGGCACATCTGATGAAAGCACCGCTCGGATTCTTCGACTCCAACGCCTCGGGACTTCTCAGAAACCGGCTGGACGGAGCTGCGGCAGATACGGAAACCCTGCTGGCACATAATCTGGCTGATACCGTAGGAAGTGCAGCAATGCTGCTGGCGACAGTCGTACTGATGTTTGTGTTCGACTGGCGTATGGGAGCTGCCTGTCTGCTCGCAGCGGCAGTCTCCATCGGAGCAATGTTCTCCATGATGGGCGGCAGGAATGCAAAGCTTATGGCGGAATATCAGGCTGCCCAGGACGTGATGAGCAAAGCGGGAACGGAATATGTCCGCGGGATCCCGGTCGTGAAGGTCTTCCAGCAGACAGTGTATTCCTTCCGCGCCTTCAAACAGGCTATTGAGGATTACAGTGCAAAGGCAGAGCATTTTCAGGCAGATATCTGCGAGAAGCCGCAGGCGCTGAATCTGACCGCAGCGGAAGGAGCTTTCGTGTTCCTGGTGCCTGCCGCACTGCTGATCGCTCCTGCCGCATTGAAGTCCGGCAGTTTTACGGGTTTCCTGACAGACTTTGTCTTCTACGCGGTCTTTTCTGCCATCATTTCGACGGCTCTGGCCCGTGTTATGTTCGCTGCCAGCGGCTCGATGCAGGCAAGCACGGCGCTGGGACGCATCAATCAGGTCATGAGTGCGCCGACAATCAAGATCACTGATCATCCGGTCATGCCGAAGGACAACAGTGTAGTGTTCAAAGATGTGAGCTTCACCTACGACGGCTCGGAGCTTCCTGCGCTGGATCATGTTTCTTTCCGTGCGGAACCGGGGCAGACTGTGGCGCTGGTCGGTCCCTCGGGAGGCGGCAAGACGACGGCAGCGAGTCTCATCCCGCGGTTTTGGGACGTCACCTCCGGTGCTGTAGAGGTCGGCGGCGTGGACGTCCGGCAGACGGATCCGCATGTCCTGATGGACCAGGTTGCTTTTGTGTTCCAGAATACGCATCTGTTTAAAGCATCCGTTCTTGAAAATGTACGGGCATCGAAGCCGGATGCTTCCCGGGATGAAGTGATGGCAGCTCTTGCGGCCGCACAATGCAATGACATCATCGACAAGCTTCCGGACGGGGTCGACACAAAGATCGGTACGGAAGGCACCTATCTTTCCGGAGGGGAACAGCAGCGTGTGGCACTGGCAAGGGCAATCCTGAAGGATGCACCTATTGTAGTTCTGGATGAGGCAACGGCTTTTGCCGATCCCGAGAACGAGGCGCTGATTCAAAAGGCCTTTTCCAGACTCACAAAAGGCCGCACTGTTATCATGATCGCGCACCGTTTATCAACGGTTGTCGGTGCGGACAGGATCGTCGTTCTGGAAGCCGGTCATGCAGTTGAGCAGGGCACTCATGATGAACTGCTTGCTTCCGGCGGCTTGTATTCCCGTATGTGGGCTGATTATCAGAAGGCTGTTCAGTGGAAAATTTCCGGTGAAAGAGAGGTGGCGTAAGATGTTCGGAAAAGAGTTTCAGAGAAAATACGCACTTACGGATCAGGGTGTTCAAAACATAAAGGCGGGCACGTTCTGGACTGTCATGGTCAACCTTGCTGTCATGGGCGGCATGGGCATCCTCTATCTCATGATGAAGGGCTTTGCAGCTACCCTGACAGAAGGAAAACCGCTGCCCGGCGCACTGATGATTCTGCTTCTGGTTCTTGGTTTTCTGATTCTGTCATTCCTCCTGCATCTGCGGCAGTACAGGTCTACCTACGGAATTGTTTACCGTGAGGTTAAGAGCGTCCGGATTTCCCTGGCTGAGCGGCTGCGCAAGCTGCCTCTAGGCTACTTCGGCAAGAGGGATCTTGCGGACCTGACGGAAACGATCATGGGTGACGTTAACAGGCTGGAGCACGTCTGGTCTCACTGCCTCGGCTATCTTTACGGTTCATACATTTCCACGGCGGTTATCGCGGTGATGCTGTTTGCCTGCAGCTGGAAGCTGGCGCTCTCATGTCTCTGGGGCGTGCCGGTGGCTTTTCTTCTGCTGTTCGGCAGCAGAAAAAGCTCTGCCCGCAATTCCGAAGACACAAAGGCTGCGGCTGTTCAGGTGGCTGACGGAATCCAGGAGACGATTGAAAACATGCGGGAGATCCGTGCAGTCAATCAGGAAGAGCGCTTCCTGAAGGAACTGAACGATAAAATTGACCGGCATGAGTCCAGGATGATCCGGACAGAGCTTACGAACGGCATCTTTGTCAATGCGGCGAGCGTGATCATGCGTCTCGGCGTGGCGACGACAATCCTGACCGGGATCAATATGATCCTCTCCGGAGAGATCGGCTTTATGACGCTGTTCATGTTTCTTCTGGTGATCACCCGCGTTTATGCGCCGTTCGATCAGGCGCTGGCACTGATTTCCGAAATGTTCCTGTCCCAGGTTTCCGCCAACCGTCTGATGGAGATCTATGATGCCGAAACAGCAGAAGGCAGTCTGAGCTTTGCGCCGGAAAGCCACGATATCGTATTTGAGAACGTGTATTTTTCCTATGATCATGATCAGGTACTCAAAGGAGTCAGCTTTACAGCAAAAGAAGGAGAGGTAACAGCACTTGTCGGACCGTCCGGCTCCGGGAAGAGCACCTGCGCAAGGCTTGCTGCCAGACTCTGGGATATCGACAGCGGCACGATCAAAGTCGGAGGCGTGAATATCGCCGAAGTTGATCCGGAAACGCTGATGACAGACTATTCGATGGTGTTCCAGGATGTGGTTCTGTTTGATGATACCGTGATGGAAAACATCCGCCTCGGCAGACACGGTGCAGCAGACGAGGAAGTCCGGGCGGCAGCCAGGGCGGCCAACTGCGATGAATTTGTGGATAAACTGCCGCAGGGCTATCATACGCCCATCGGTGAAAACGGAGCCAGGCTGTCGGGCGGAGAACGCCAGCGCATTTCCATCGCCCGTGCATTGCTTAAAGATGCACCGATCGTCCTTCTGGACGAGGCGACGGCTTCCCTCGATGTTGAAAATGAAACAAAGGTGCAGGGAGCGCTGTCACGTCTTCTGTCAGGCAAGACCGTGCTCGTCATCGCCCACCGGATGCGTACCGTGGAGGCGGCAGACAAGATTGTTGTTCTGGATGACGGCAGGGTGGCAGAAGAAGGCAGTCCTGAGGAACTGCTCGCAAAAGAAAACGGCATTTTCAAGCATATGACACAGCTTCAAAACGCCAGTGCCGGCTGGAGCATCTGACGGAAAGAAAAAACAGACAGACAGCATATTTCCGCTGCCTGTCTGTTTTATAGTGTGATTTCAGATCCTGATCAGAGACTTCTCAGAAGTTTCAGTCCGGGATTCTCCACATCAGCCAGACCGTAATTGGTGCCGATGAAAACCGCGGTGCTGTTTCGGCGGCAAAGACCGAGCCAGGCACTGAAAGCACCCGCGCTTCCGGTATGCCAGGAGATTCCGTCATTCGTCAGGCGCCATGCCAGTCCGCTCCGGAAATCCTTTTCACCCATTCCCTGTACCTGATGGCACAGGTCCAGATACGGCCTGCTTCCGTCCATCTGGACAGAGGCGTACTTCAGCATGTCTAAGGCGGTTGAATTCAGTGCACCGGCTGCCGTAATGACATCGCTTTTCTCCCATTTCCAGCAGGAACAGGGATTTTCTTTTTTGTCATATCCGGTGAGCGGCACATTGCCGATCATTGTATCCTTCAGCCCGAGATCGTTCTGCGCGTAGTCATTCATCAGATCCCAGTAGTTCTTCCCGCCGATAATTCCGAGAATATATCCGAGGATTCCGTAGGCGAGATTCGAATATTCAAATTTGTATTCCTTGTCTTTGAGCTTTGTGCCGGCAATCAGATTCCGCATGACATTTTCGTCAACTGTGCCGCGGAACGGGTTGACATGCAGAAGACCGTCAGGTCTGTTCATTGACGCCAGTTTTATGAGGGTTTCCAGTGTGCCGAACGGTTTTCCGCCGTACCCGGAGGAATGAACTGCCAGTCTGCGCAGGGAGGGATAGTACTGCTCCGGGAGGCCGCTGATATAGGCGGAAAGCGGAGCGTTGAGATCTGCTTTCCCTTCCGCGATGTATTTTGCCAGAAGGGAAGCGGTGAAGGTTTTGCAGATGGATCCGACCGGATACGTAAGTACTTCATCGGATTCCTTCTGTTCGGGATCCAGATGTATGATCTGCGTCTCACCGTTTTTTAGAATACCGATTGTCAGTTCCATATGTGAACGGTTCGGATAAAGACTCCGGATGACCGGATCGGCAGAGGTTCTGATGTCCATGATGATGAGCTCCTTTTATCTGTAATACTCTTCTTTAAGTATACATGCATGCATCATGATTTGCATCTGAGGAATATTCATAAGCTGCTATGATTTTTGACAGCAGTTATATACTTCTTTACGCCGAAATCGGCAGCTCCGGTGCGGCTTATGATCCGGATCAGAGCCTTCTCAGAGGTTCCGGTTATCTCTTCAGCGTCTGTCTGAGGCTGGTGCCTTACAGGCATTTTGCAAAATGCCTGATCGATTCCATACAGGCAAGAACTCCTTTATTCAGATAATGATTATTCATATGAACGAGGTAGAATTTCCT
>JAILGV010000163.1 GCA_024696355.1 Solobacterium sp. | reverse complement strand
GTCGCAAATCCTTCATAAAGACTGCTTAAAACGAACAGATCGCACTTTCTGATCATGCCGTAGGGATTCTGCCGGTAGCCCAGGAATACGACATGATGCATGTCCATGTCCTTCACCATCTGCCGCAGCTTCTCTTCCTCCTGTCCGCCGCCGACAAGATACAGTGTATGATGATTGCCCGCATCATAGGTTTCCTTTGATGCGATCAGAAGACGGTCGATGGATTTCTGGGGATGGAAGCGCGCGACACTGATCACGTTCGGTCCGTCGGTTCCGTTAATCTCGGCACCGTCATCCGCCTTCATGCCGTTCTTTACCCGCTCCGTATCCATCAGATTGTGAATTGCCATGCCGTTGTCCACGCCGAAAACCTCTTTGTAGGCCTCCATTGCATGTCTGCTGTCGGCGATATTCAGATCAATATGCTTCAGTGCTTCCTTGACAAGCGGCATATGGTTTTTAGAGTAATTGCATACACTGTAATCCGTCAGAATCCAGTTGATCTTCTTTGCGGAATCACCGTAAGCGGTAAAGATTGTGCAGAAGCCTTCCTTCGCAGCCACTTCGATATCGTACTTTTTGGAAAGAATCTTCTTTCTTTCCTTTACGATCTTCTTCTTGATCAGGCCGGTTTTCATATATGTCAGAAGACGGAGTTTTCCCATGACATGCGAAAACTCTCTTCTTTTGATCAGATCGTTCAGCGCCTCGTCAACCGTATTGAAAAACGGCGTTCCTTCAATGACATGCACTTTTGAAGGAATCTCGCTTAAAAGCATGCCTTCCTTATGCAGCACAAGAAGATCAATCTCATACCGGTCCTCGGGAAGAGATGCCATCAGCGTATTCAGCACACGGGCGACGCCGCCCATCTGCATTTCATCATTTACAAACAGGATCTTTTTCTTATCTGTCATATATCTTCAATACTGTAGCGTATTTTCCCCAATCTAACAAACGGTAAATCAGTTTCTTTTTGATAGAAGCGTTTTTCACAAAGGAATCCTTCATATATGCAGGATAGGCCTGCTTCAGAAGCGTCATGTTCTTCTTCAGATATGCTTTTCTTGCATCCCTGTCATCAAAGCTTTTGATTTTCAGGGTAATGCTGTCGAGGCAGTGAATGCAGTACAGCGAATCAACAGCCGCAAGCACTCTTTCATCTGCCTGATCCTTTTCGGCATACTGTTTCACCCGTGCAATGGCATCATAGATTTCGAAGATCCGCTCCGTCACCGAATGCCTGATCGAGCCTTCCCTTGCCTGACGGTAATAATAGAGCGGCTCATTTACCTTGACGATCTTTCCGGCACGCTCAACGAGTACGGGAACGGTTGCCAGGTCTTCATAAAGCTTTCCGACCGGGAAATCAATGCCGGCAAACAGCGATGTTCTGTAAAGCTTGTTGCAGGCGCTGTTGTTGATCAGGATCAGCTCCGGATTGTCCTTCACGCATCCCGACTCAAACTTTCCGCCTTCGGAATATTCCCTCCTGCCGTCCGGAAAGACATATTCCATATCCGATACCGCAATGTCCGCATTCTCCTGCTTCATCTTCCGGTACAGGTGCTCCGCAAAATACTGCGATATCGTATCATCCCCGTCAATAAAGCAGACATACTCCCCCTCCGCATATTTCAGGCCGAAGTTTCTTGCATCGCTCAGACCGCCGTTGGGCTTGTTCAGAACACGCACCCGGCTGTCCTTTGCCGCATATTCTTCGAGAATCCTGACGGAATCGTCCGGCGAGCCGTCGTTTACGGCCAGAACCTGCAGATTCTGATGCGTCTGGGAAAGAATGCTGTCCATGCATTCGGATATATATGCCTGCACATTGTATACAGGGATAACAACACTAATCAGTTCTTCCATCATTTACGCCTTCAAGTATATCAAAATTATACTGCCTCTTCCCTACGGATTCACCGTGCAGTCCCAGCTCGTGCATCCGTTTTTCCAGAAGGAGTGCTGGCTGAAGTCCACAGCAATCGTATTCAGCCAGTCTCCTTCGTTGCTGTAGAAATAAATCTGCATTTCGCCGAAGGTATTCAGGCTGTCGCCGTTGATCCAGATATCATTCGGGGTAAAGGTATAGGTATTGCCGTCAAGCGTGTATTCAAACGGTTCATTTCCGTCCTTCACAAGCTTCCCGTTCTTTACGACCGCATAATAATCATCCGCCCGGTCATTGAGAAAATCATGCCGGAAACCGACAGCGTACAGGGATTCGTTGATATATGCGGTGATATTGCCGCGCTTGTTGCCGCTGAAGCGCAGCAGTACGGTACAGGGATACTTGGCCGCAAACGTCATCATGCTGAAGATATTGATGTTCCTGTAATTCATCAGGGACTTCGCAGTTCTTAACTGCAGGCCTTTCAGCAGATTTTCAACCGTCTCATTGTACTTATGATTTCTGATCCATCCTTTTCCGGTGACTGTTTCCGCAATATGTCTGGTGATTATCTCTGCACCCCAGGTATTGTTGTGCCAGGTATTTCCGTCCATATCAAGGAACCAGTCGATTTCACCGGCGATCTTTCCGTAATCGATCCAGAACGCGCCCTTTTCATCCAGATACTTCCATATTGCATTCAGCTTGTTGGAATCACTCTGCTGGATTGCATAAGGCGTTTTCAGAAAGAACAGATGAATCCCCTCTGCATCACACAGGTCGATCATTTTGTCGATCCATTTTGTTTCTTCTTCACTCAGCGTGATTTCCAGATTCGGTTCCGGATATTCAATCGGTGTATATTGGAACACCGTCGGTTCTTCCTTGACATAACCCATATCATCAAGGAATGCGGTTGTGACAGCCGCATTTGCCTTAATGGAATCCGGATCCGTGAAATCCATATTCTTCCAGTTGTCATGATTCAGAATCAGATCATAGGTATATGCATACTGAAGATCGTCGGGAAGCGTTTCCGCAGCGTATCTGCCTGCGTTATATCTTGTTTCCCCGCTCATCATGTCCATTGCCTTGTAGTACAGCCCCTCGGCATAGCAGACCTGGGATTCCGGAAGAAGCGTAAACAGGTCAACCAGAACCACCGAAGGATGCTGTGTCTTCAGTGCTTCTTCAAGCATGTAGTAACTCATGGAGAACGGCTGACATGCCGAGCCGAGCACATAGCTGTATTTGCCTGTCTCGGTATAGAAAACCGCAGGGTTGAAGGCATACTGTATATGCGAAGAGCCCAGGGCTATCACATCAATCGTATTCTCCGGCAGGTTTCTGAATTCATCGCCCTCTTCATTTCTGTTCACCCGGAAATACGGTGTCAGAAAATTCCAGGTCATGACGAAAAGCGCAGCTGCCAGTGCTGTTTTCAGTACGATCTTTGCAGTGTCTGCGAGCGCTTTTTTCATATGCCTCCTAGAAAGTCACGTATATAAAGTCAGACGGATCATAACCCGGTCCGTAAACGCCGAATATAATTGCGGTCACCATAAGGACAAAATACACAGCCCAGCGCACCGCAAAATTACGTGCCGCCAGCCATTCAATCATATCCGTGCGGCAGCGCATCAGGTCGCTGACGATGATCACGGCTATAAGTACAAATGTCCAGATCCATTCATTCATCGTGATCCCGACAGCTGCAGGATCAATCACAGCAGGTCCCCCTGCAGCTGCCATTCTGTGCAGAATTGCGGCTGCGGCCTCCCCGCTGCCGGCGCAGAAGAAGATCCATAAAAAGGCAACGCATGCAAAGTTGAAAAGAATCAGAGGAGCTTTCATCCATGTCCTGTACAGCTTCCCCCATTTTTCTTTTATCATGCCTTCAATGACATTCAGAACACCGTGCCCGAGACCCCAGATAATAAATACCTTGGCGCTGCCGTGCCACATGCCGCTCACCATAAAAACAATCAGTATATTGATATACTTTCTCAGACTGCCCTTCCGGCTGCCTCCCAGGGGAATATAAACATAATCCCGCAGCCAGGAACTCAGCGAAATATGCCATCTCCTCCAGAATTCCTGGATCGAGGATGCCAGGTACGGGGTATGGAAATTCCTCTCCAGCCGGAACCCGAGCATCCTCGCCGTACCGATGGCAATATTGGAATAACTGTCAAAGTCGACATAAATCTGGAAGGTATATAAAAGAACGCCGAACCATGTATACCAGCTGCTGACCTCCGGATTG